>DASSTY010000346.1:0-5584 GCA_035707585.1 Gemmatimonadales bacterium | reverse complement strand
ACCTGCGCGATCGCGATCCGGCCACGCTCTCCGGCGGGGAGCTTCAGCGCGTGGTGCTGGCCGGCATGCTGGCGCTCGGTCCCGAAGTGTGGCTGCTGGATGACCCGGCCACAGCGCTCGATGCCGACGGCCGCAGAATCTTTGCCGACCTGCTGCGGAGCGAAGCCGCTCGAGGCGCCACGGTACTGGTGGCGAGCGAGGACGCCGATCAGATGCTGGAAATCGCCGACCGGCTGATCGTGCTGGAAAGCGGGCAACTCGCTGCCGACGGCTCGCCACGAGAACTGCTCGGCGGCGAGTGGATCTGGCAGCACGGGCCCGGCAGCACTGCGGTCGCCGCGCTGGCCCGGGCAGCGGCGGCACTCGGCGCACCCGTTCCGTCACTGGCGGAGCCCTATCCGCTCACCATCCCGGAAGCCGAAGCACGATGGAGCTGAACGGCCCCGCACTCCGGTTCGACGACGTGCACTTCCGCTATCGCGCAGCTTCGGCCGAAGCGGTGGCGGGCGTCTCGCTGGCGGTGATGCCGGGAGAAACCGTTGCACTGCTAGGCCCCAATGGCGCGGGGAAGACGACGATCACCCGGCTCGCGATGGCGCTGCGTCATCCCACTGCGGGAGAGGTGCGGAGCGCGGGGCGCAGCACCACCGGATTGGCGCCGGAGCAGCTGGCCGATGCGGTGGGTTACCTCTTTCAACAGCCGGAATCGCAGCTGTCGGAGCGGAGTGTTGCGGCCGAAGTTTCGTTCGGGCCGCGGCAGCTTGGCTGGTCCGAAGCCCGCATCGCAGAGGCGACAGCAGCGGTGCTCGATCGCCTCGAGCTCGGACCCCATGCTGAGCGGCACCCGTACGATCTCCCGGTGCCGTCCCGGCGAGTCGTGGCGCTTGCCGCGGCCCTGGTTACTGCACCGGCGCTGCTCTTGCTGGACGAGCCCACCGCCGGGCTCGATCGCGGCACCGCTCGGCTGGTTCACGGAGTCCTGCGGTCCGAGGCGCGGCGGGGCGCGGCGATTCTGGCGGTAAGCCATGATCCCGAATTTGTGGCCGAAGTGCTCGGCCGGGCGGTGGTGCTCGCCGGCGGGAGCATCGTTGACGATGGTCCGGTCACCGAGGTGCTGGCGCGGGGCGGCGGCGACCGTCTCCCGCTTCCCGCATATGCTGAGGCAGTGCGGCGGATCGGGCTCAGCCCCGCCGGCCCGTCACTCGACGATGCCGCGGCCGCGCTCTCGGCGCATTGCCGCGGCTCGGGTTAGGACCTATTCTTGTCTGGCGTGGCCGCAGGGCGCGTTCTCCTCGCTACCCCAATTAATCAATGAGCGGATCTTCCTCGATCGCCGTCAATCTCGCGTGTGTCATCGTGCTGCTCCGGGACCGCCCCGAGGCGCTCGACGAACAGGCTGCCGCTTTCCGGGCGCTCGATGCCGCATTGGACGGTGCCCCGCTTCAGCTCCGCGTGAGCGACGCCGGACTCTCAATCAATTCCGAACAGGTGCCGTCGGTGCCGGGCGTCTCGGTGCTGGTAGAGCTGCTCCGGGCGCACGGAATCGGCGAACTCGAAGTGCCGGAGCGCAGCGCGGGCGTTCTGCTGTCGCTGCTCCGCGCGCTGGCGGTTCCGCCGGGCACGCACCATTCGCTGCTGGCATTCCTCGATTCACTGGATCCCGGCACGCGGGCCGCCATCAGCGCGCAGCCTCCGAGTGCGCCGGCCGTCGAAGGTTTGATTGGCGGCGACATCCTCCTGCCTGAATCCGGCGCATCTGCCGGCAGCGACACCGACCCAGTGGAACCCAGCCGCCGCGAGGTGGGCGGCGAATGGGATACCGCCAGCCAGGTCGCCATTCGCTCCACCGATTCGCCGGAGCGGCTGGCCGAAGTGCTCGAGCGCCTCGAAGCCGACCCGGCCAATGCCATCGTCTCGGACTGGCTCAACGAAGTGGTGGTGGGTGCCGAGCGGCTGGTGCAGGAGCGCGATTGGGAGGGAGTCGTTCGCACCGCTGGCGTGCTGCTGAAGTGCGAGCATGCGGTGTCGGGCCAGTCGGCAGCGCGGGCCTATCCGATTGCGCTCCGGCGCATCCTCTCCCGGCCGGTGCTCACCGAAGTGGGCCGGCTGGTGGTTACCGGATCCGACCCGACGGCGGTTCGTGCGGTGCTGCATCGGATGGGTGCCGATGCCACTGAGGTGCTGCTGGCGCACCTGGCCGAGGCCGAAACGATCGATGAGCGGCGCACCTACTACAACGCGCTCCGCGAAACAACTGAGGGCGCCACCCTCTTCGCCAGCATGCTGGGTCACGACGAATGGTACGTGGTCCGGAACGTGGCCGACCTCTGCGGCGATCTCCGCCTGGAAGAAGCCGTCCCCCAGCTGGCCCAGCGAATGAGCCACCCCGACGAGCGGGTGCGTCGTTCGGTCGCGACGGCGCTGGCCAAGATCGGTACGGCGGCCACGGTCGAGCCGATCCGCCAGGCGCTGCGCGATCCCGCTCCGTCGGTGCGGCTGCAGGCGGTGCGCGGCCTCGATGGCTGGCGGAGCCGGGGGCTCGCGATGACGCTCTCCGTGTTGCTCGATCAGGAAACCCACCCGGAGATCGTCCGCGAAATGATGCTGGCTCTGGGGCGGATCGGTACGCCGGAGGCGCTCCAGGCACTGGGACGGGCCGCGGCACCCGGCGGCCGGCTGTTCAGCCGCAAGTCTTCATCCGCTCGCCTCGCCGCAATCGAGGGTCTCCGCGTCGCCGGCCCGGCGGCGAGTGGTATACTTCAGAACCTGATTGCCGACGATGACCCGGAAGTCCGGTCCTCTTCCGCCCGGGCACTGGCCCACGTCACCGAGCAGGACTAATTCCAATGGGGAGTCATGATCTCAGCTGTCGCTGCACTGCAGCGTCTCCGCGAAGGTAACGCCCGCTTCGTTCAGACCGTCGGCGGGCCCGGCGATTTCCTCCACCACGCAGCTCGCGCCGAGCTGACCCAGATCCAGGAACCGTTCGCCATCATCCTCGGCTGCTCCGACGCCCGGGTACCGGCCGAAATCATCTTCGATCAGGGATTGGGCGACCTCTTCGTCATCCGGGTGGCGGGGAACATCGTGGCTCCCAGCCAGATCGGGAGTGTCGAGTTCGCCGCCGAGAAGTTTGGAACCCGCCTGGTCGTGGTGCTGGGGCACTCCCAGTGCGGTGCGATCAACGCCACGCTGGATGAGCTGCAGCGTCCCACCGCCAACCAGTCACGCAACCTTCGTTCGATCGTGGATCGGGTGCGGCCTTCGGTAGAGACGCTGCTCGATACCGATCTGGCAAAGGACCGCGACGCGCTGGTGCATCATGCTGTGCGCGCCAACGTCAGAATCGCCGCCAATCACCTGCGCCACAGCTCCGACATACTGGAGCAGTTGATCGAGCACGATGGCCTGCTGGTGGTGGGCGCGCAGTACTCGCTCACCACTGGCGTAGTGGATTTCTTTGAGGGAATTCCCGCCGGCTGAATGCCTACCGCGGCATGAAGCTGGTATCTGCGGTGAGCCGCCGGGTGAAGGCCGCCAGGAGCTGAGCCGCCCGGGTGAGATCTTCCAGGGCGACCATTTCGCTGGGGCTGTGCATGTAGCGGTTGGGAACCGAGATGAGCCCGGTGGCGATGCCGCGATGCGCGGTGTAGATGGAATCCGCATCGGTGCCGGTGGCTCGCGGCGCTGCGTGAATGGTGTAAGGGATCTGTTCTGCCTCTGCCGCTTCTACCAGCAGATCGAACACCACCGGGTTGATGGCGGAGCCGCGGCTGAGCACCGGCCCGCCGCCGAGCTTGATTTCGCCATGGCGCTTGGGGTCGACCCCCGGGTAATCGGTGGCGTGGGTGACATCCACTACGATGGCCACCTCGGCATCGAGTGCCACCGCGGTGGTGCGCGCCCCGCCGCCGGCCTGGTAGGCGATTTCTTCCTGAGTCGTTGCCACCGCCGTGACCTGCGCCCTGGGCCGGTCCTTGGCCAGCAGGCGGAGCGCTTCCAGCACCACGAACGCACCCATCCGATTATCCAGACTGCGGCTTACCAGCCGACCGTTGGGCAGCTCCAGTACCGACGACCCCAGCACGCCGGCATCTCCCACCCGAACGGCCTGAGCCGCTTCCTCCCGTGAACTGGCGCCGATATCGATCCAGAGATCTTCGGTGCGGGTGACCTTTTCGCGATCGGCCTTGTCGATGAGATGGATGGCGCGCTTGCCGATTACCCCGGCAACCGGCCCATTGCGCCCCAGCAGAACCACCCGCTGGCCCACCAGCACCTGACTATCCCAGCCGCCGATCGCATCGAAGTAGCAGTAGCCGTTCTGATCGATGTGGCACACCATGACGCCGATTTCATCGATGTGCCCGGCAAACATGACCCGCGGGCGACCGCCGGCGTTGACGGTTGCCATCGAATTGCCGCCGATATCGCTGGAAACCTGATCGGCGAAATGCTCCGCTTCGGTGCGCCAGAGGCGGGCGGGAATGGTTTCGAACCCGGACGGACCGGGCGCGTCGAGCAGCGACTTGAGGAATTTCAGCGACTCGGGTGTCATGCGCCATGTTTGTTGAAGGTGGCGTAAGGTGGGGCCGCGTACCGCTTCTGTCCAGCCGCCCGGTGAGTCGGATCACCGCTCCGCATCCCCGGCCGCAGCAATTATAGCCGACTTCGCCGGGCCGCTAGTCTCATTTTCTCACTGGGGTGGTGCATGAAACCGATGGTGCTCGCCGGGGTAGTACTGGTCGTACTGGGCGTCCTCGCCCTGGTGTTCAAGGCCTTCTCCTTTACCCATAAGGAGAAGGTGGCCGACCTCGGCCCGGTCGAAATCTCGGCCGACAAACAGGAATCGATTCCAGTAGCGCCGGTGATCGGCGCAATCGCGATCGTTGGCGGGGTCGCCCTGATCGGCGTCGGACTGAGCCGGCGGGCCTGAGCGTCGCCTCAGTCCGACAGTTCGGCGCTGGATTTCGGAAGCGGCCACCAGCGCGGTGGCGCGTCGTCTTCACCGCCCAGCTGGGCCGGTGGCGCATCGGTCGTGTCCGATGGTATCACCACGCCGTCGGCACCGAGCAGCCGGAACAGCTTCCACTGTTCCTGACGCGCCACCCACGGCCGGCTCCCGTTGTACATCAGCGATACCAGCAACACGCCGTCAGGCCGCCCCAGGTAGCCAACCACCGTCGAGGCGTTGCCCAGCGTGCCGGTTTTGGCCCGGACCACTCCGGCACCGGGGAAACCGGTGTTGAGGCGGCGGAGCGTGCCGGATCCGTTGGCCGGCAGCAGCTGCGGGAAGTTCCGGCCAGCCGGAGTGGTGGGGAACCGCGCCAGGTACTCGACGAAAGTGAGCGGCGCTACCCGATCCTGCTCGGAGAGGCCGCTGCCATCGACCAGATGCACCTCGGCATCGTCGCCAACCACTGATTTGATATGCGCCATCAGGCGGTCGGGTCCCGACTGGCGACCCGCCGCCCACTGCAGCAGCAATTCCGCGCCGATATTGAGACTCCGGCGATTGACCTCACTGGCAACCGAATCGAGCGGCGGAGACGCGACCTCCGCCAGTACCCGGCGGGCGCCGCCC
>DASSTY010000345.1:0-2492 GCA_035707585.1 Gemmatimonadales bacterium | reverse complement strand
AAGGTCTGGTCGTGCCGCCCAGGCGCAGCGATATCGAGGTGACGCCGTATGTCACCACCACCGGGAGCCGCACCCCGGTGAGCGGCCGCGACCCGGTGTCGGATCTGACCGGCGGAACCGGCGTGGACATCCGGTATCGGCCGACCGGCCTGACCAACATCTCGCTCTCGCTCCACCCCGATTTTGGCCAGGTCGAGGCCGATCCCTCGCAGGTGAATCTCACGACGTTCGAAACCTTTCTTACCGAGCAGCGCCCGCTGTTCGTTGAGGGGAATCAGTTTTTCCAGTTCAACGAAGCGCTCGACTTCTCGTCGCGGGGAACCTCCTTTGACCAGGAGAGCCCGTTCTATTCCCGTCGAATCGGGAAGACGCCGGTACTCGGTGCACTCCGGGTATCGGGCCGAACCGGAAACGGATGGTCGGGTGGGTTCTTCCAGGCCTGGACTGCCTCGGAGCACACCGACATCGAAGATCTGTCGGGCCAGGAGCATCGAATCCAGGTGGAGCCGCTCACCCATTACAGCGTTGGGCGAGTGGTCCGTGAATTCGAGAACGGCCGCGCTGCTGTTGGCGGCATCGCGACCTATACCGGGCGCATCGACATGCAGGACGGCGATGACTCTGCGCTGGCGAATCACGCGCTGGTGCTGGGGGGCGACGGGCGAGTCCGTTTCGGGGGCGATGCATGGGAGCTCACCGGTTTCGGGCTGATCAGCCGAGTCGCTGGCACGCCGCAATTCATCAACTCGGTGCGGCGCCCGCCGGCATCGGCGGGAAATTCACTGACCGGCAGCTCGGTGCAGGCGCGACTGGCTCGCACCAGCGGGCGGCTGCAGGGCGGCGTGGCGTTCCGGGCAGTGAGTCCCGACTTCGAAACCAACGATCTCGGCTTTCAGCGCAATGCAGACTGGCTGCTCGCCGTGCTCGACTGGAAATACCTGGTATACCGGCCCGGTCACCGGATTCGGCGCTGGTCGATCGGGTCCAGCCAGCTGGGCTTCGGCTGGACTTACGCTGGCAGGCGGCGTGCGGCGGAGGCCAACCTGACCGGGACGATCGATCTATCGAACTACTGGGGCGGGAGCATTTCGTGGGATCACGAATTTTCGGCAGACGATCCGGAGGTGCTTCGCGGCGGGCCGGCCCTGCGTCTTCCCGACCGCAACCGTGTCGTGATCGATGCCTATACCGACACCCGCCGCCGCTGGCAGGCGACGCTGCATCTGTCGGGTGAGACAGAGCGGGGAAGCGATTCACAAGCCGGCGAAGTCACCCCGGAGGTGACCGCGTTCCTGAGCGACCGGCTGCAGGTCGGCGGTGGCCCGAGCGTGGCGTTCGCGAGTGAGGGGTGGCAGTACGCCGGGCAGGGTACCGACGGTGCAGGGCATGCGCATTACGTGCTGGGGCACCTGCACCAGACCACGACATCGCTTACCACTCGCGCGACCTATGCCTTTTCACCGCATCTTACGCTGCAGCTCTATGGTCAGGTGTTTCTGAGTGATGGAGAGTTCGATCACTTCAAGGAAGTTATGGCGCCGCGGGCCGACGATGCCTCCGATCGGGTTTCGCCGATTGCCGGCGAGCGGATTTCCCGTTCGGCCGACGGGCGGTACCAGGTGGATGCCGGCGCCTCCGGCGGGTACGCCTTTCCCGACCCGGCCTTTTCCGACCGCGACATCCACCTCAATCTGCTGCTGCGCTGGGAGTTCCGCCCCGGCTCGACGCTGTTTCTGGTGTGGACCCATCGCCAGCTGGATCAGGAGCGGCTGGGCTTCGATCTGGGGCGAGACCTGGACCGCCTCTGGTCGGCGCCTGGCCAGAATGCGCTGCAGCTCAAGGTCAGCTATCGTCTGGGTGGCTGAGTGCCACGGATCTTCCGCCGGTGTCTCGGCGGGCTAGATTCGACAGCTAATGACGACGGCAGCAGAGCTGGCACTGATCGGCGGGAACCTGGCGCTCGACTTCGCCAACACGGCGGGGTGGCACGCCAGCGATGAGCACATCGAGCGGCTCACCAGCTACGGAGAGTTGCTGGCGTGGTGCCGCCATGCGGGGGTGCTCACCCCGGCGCAGTCTCGACGGCTGGAAGGCGTCGCAGCGAAATCGCCGGCCCGGGCGACGCGCACGGTGAAGCACGCAATCGTGGTCCGTGAGGTGATCTATCGGATCTTTGCGCAGATTGCGCGAGGCGGTATCCCCGACGCATCGGACCTTGAGCTGCTGCAGCGGGAATATGTCGCCGCGCTGGCGCAGGCAACCGCGGAGTGGGATGGGAGCGCGGTAAAGCTCGATTGGCAGGTGGGCGACGATCTCCAGATGCCGCTTTATCCGATCGCCGTCGCGGCGATGCGCCTCCTGGAAGCCCCGCCGCCGGGGCGGGTTCGGCAGTGCGGCAACGATCCGTGTGGCTGGCTCTTCGTCGACACCAGCCGAAGCGGCACCCGACGGTGGTGTTCCAGCGCGGAGTGCGGCAATCAGGTGCGGGTCCG
>DASSTY010000344.1:0-7314 GCA_035707585.1 Gemmatimonadales bacterium | reverse complement strand
ACCGGGTGGGCGAAAAGCTGGTGGTGAATCCCAGGTTCTGCCGATCGGTCGTGGTCCCCGGAGGTGCGCCCGGGATGGGGCGGGTTCGCGAGAGGGTGTAATTGAAATTCGCCGTGAACCTCCCGCCCGGCACCGGCATCTGCTCGGTGTTGAAAAAGCGGTTGCCGCGATTCTGAAAGTCCCGCGCGACCGACCGATCGGTCACCGGACGCTGCGCTGGTGTGGTTTCGCCGTGCGGCCCGCCACCCAGCCCGAAAATCGAACCGATTGCACGAAAGGTGTTGGCCGAAATCGAAAAGTTGGCGTTGACCGAGCTCAGGAACGGATCGAACTGCGCGGTATCACTACCGACCGCTCCACGCCACAGATCGTGAGTAAGCGTCAGGTTGAATCCCGGCAGCAGGTCGCTCAAGATCGTATTCGAAATGCTGGGCGTAACCCAGCCGGTGCGGCCGGGAAGCTTGGCCTGTTCGAAATCATAGGCAAACTGGCTGGTGCTGATGCTGAGCAGCCGATACTTCCGGATATTGGGGCTGGCCAGGCCCAGCGTATCGCCAGGCTGCGGACGCCCTTTGGCTTCAAAGCTCTGCGAGAGCGAAATGGCCAACTGCTGCACCGGATCACTCCGCAGTTTCAGCGGCTGTCCCGGCGCGGTTACCGCCCGCGCAAAATCCTCCGAGACCCGCGCACTCGGTGAATAGCGCCACGTGATGATCGGCGAGATGCTGTGGCGGATGCGGCTGATCGGGCCGAGCCCCGGGAAGAACCCGAAAAACGTCGGCGACAGGGTGGCGCCGAGCTGGAGCCGCTTGCCCTGCAGCACCCAGGCGCCGCCGGTGAACTGATTGCGCACCGCGAACGGCTGTCCGGTCATCGCGTTGGTGATGCCGACGGTGGGCTGCAGCTTCCAGCTCCCCCGAAAAAGAATCGGGAGATTGATGCCGGTGTTCCAGTCCACCCCGGTGGAAAAGCTGCCGGGATAGACCCGATTCACCGTCACCGAATCGTTGGGATCGGGCGTGGTGAGATCAGGCTCGCGAAAGGCGAAGGTGCGCCGCGAGTCGTCCCGCTGATCGAGCAGCGAGACGCTGTTGGTCCACTGGAACGATCCGAACCGAAATGGGGTGTCGAGGTTGAATGCCGAGCGCCGGCTGCTGCCGGTTTGCTGCAAGGTGTCGAGCCCGCCCCCCGGACGGGCCACCACCAGCGGAGACAGCGGCGTGTTTGAAGTCACGTCGTTGGTGAAGCTGAGCCCGGGAGACCAGGTGATGTCGTTGCTAAGCGCCAGCGGCTTGGGCGAAATCGTCAGCGTCGGGAAGGTCTGGCTGGTGCCGACGTTGCCTGACAGCCCCTGCCGGCGGCTGCCGCCGATTGCCAGCGAGCCCCAGTTGAATCGCTTGGTGAAATTGAGAGAGCTGGTAATCTGCTGGGTATTGAGCCGGGGATCGATCGCGTTGCGATCCAGGACCGTGGAGTTGGTGGCGTAGTTGATGTTGAAGTTGAGTGAGGTCGAGAGATTGAACTGCTGCTGATGGGTCCAGTGAAAGCCGGTACTGGATCCTCCGCCGGTCTCATGCTGCCGGCTGAACCCGATCGACCCGTTCATGAACCGGTTGAGCCAGCGGTAGCTCCCATCGAGCGAATACTGCACGTACCGATTGGCGTACCAGTCGAGCCGGCCGGTCAGGTCGACATAGTCGTTGGGGGCCCAGTAGTACCCCAGGTTACTGATCTGCCGATTGTACGAGTGCGAGGTGCGCACAATATCGTTGATGCCGAACTGCGGTACCAGAATCCCCGAGTGGCGCCCCGGCCGGGCATCCTGAAAAATGAACGGCAGCCAGAGGATCGGGACGTCGCGGATGTAGAGCACCACCGGGCGGGCCACCAGGATGTGCTGCGACACCCACTTCACCTCGCGGGCGGCGAAGTGATAATGCGGTTCCGGAAGGTTGCAGCTGGTGATGGCACTGGAGGCGGCATAGAGCCGGCTGGAACTGGAATCGTTGGCCACGTCGCCGCGGAGAAACCAGACGGCATTGGCTTCCTGAAAGTTGGTCAGGGCGCCGCGAATGATGCCTCTGCGCTTGCAGGTGTCGTAGTCGATTGCGGTCCCCACCAGCACCTGATCGCCATTGAAGAGATACGGCTTCCCTTCCGCGCTCATGCCGCAGGACGCCTGCTGGTAGCCGATGTGGTCGGCCTGGAGCACGATATCCTCGCGCTTGACCATCCCCTCGCGATCCAGCACCACCCGTTTCTCCTCGGCGTACAGCGTCGCACTGTCGGCGCGGTAGCGGGTGACATCATAGCCGCTTCGAGTCAGCAGGGACTGCATGGCCGAGTCGGGAGACGCAAACTCGTAGGTCGGCTTGGTGGGAATCCCCAGCTGGCTGGCGGTTGCGGAATCGAGCGGAGCGCCCGCCGTGATGGCGCCGAGATGGTTCCGGCCGGAGTCAGCCTGGGGCACCTGAAACGGAACCTGCGCCTCAGCGCGGCGTCCGCCCGAAAGCATCAGGACCAGCAGCACCACCGCGCCCGCGGCGGCCCGGCGGGCCCGCCGGCGGTGGACGATGACCGCCCCCAGATAGCCGATCTCGTAGAGCAGGATCAGCGGCGCTGTCATCAGTGCCATCGAGAGAATGTCGGTGCCCGGCGATAGAAAGGCTCCGGCAATGCATGCCAGCACGATGGCAACCCGCCGGAACCGCCCCAGCATCGACGGCGTCACGATGCCCAGCGCCGCCAGGATGATGATGACCAGCGGCAGCTCGAATGAGATCCCGAGCGACAGGCAGAGCTGGACCACGAACGAGAAGTAGGCATCGTAGGTGATCATCGGCGCGATCGCTTCGGTCTGGAAGCTGAACAGCACCCGGAGCGCCTGGGGCAGCAGGAAGACGTACGCCAGGATCGCACCCGTCAGGAAGAGCACCAGTCCCACGAACAGCGCGGGTACCAGGGCGCGCTTTTCCTTTTCGTACAGGCCGGGCGAGAGAAACGCCCAGATCTGCCAGAGCACGATCGGCGACGCCAGCACCAGCCCGGTCACGAGGCTGAGCTCCAGTACGATCATAACCGGCTCCGTCGGGCTCAGAACCGTGAGCTTCCCGCCGTTGGCGAGGTACGGAGCGATCGGATCTTTCAGCAGATTGACCAACTGAAAGTGCTGGACCACCCAGAAGCCGACCAGGCAGCCCAGCACGATGGCGACCAGGGACCACAGAATACGGCGCCGCAGTTCCTCGAGATGATCGAGGAAGGGCATTTCGCCGGCCGGCCCCGTCATGCGCAAGGAGCGCCCGGGCTTAATGCCCGAGCGACTTCAACCGGTCGCGGGCAAGGTTAGCCTCGTCCGACCGGGGATACTGCTTGAGCAGTGTCTGATACGCTTCGCGCGCACCGGCAGTATCCTTGGCGCGCTCGGCCAGCAGCCCCAGCTTGTAGAGCGACGTCGCCGCGCGGGGAGATGACGGATACTGGGTCACCACCTGGCGGTAGTACACCTCGGCGGAATCGGGGTTTTCGGCCGCAAAGCTTTCACCGATGAAATACACGGCGTCGGCCGCGTGCTCGCTCTGGGGATAGCTGCTGAGGAGCTGACGCAACCCCAGCCGGGCGGTGCTGGTGCTGCCGCGCCGAAGCTGCTGGAGTGAGGCCTCGTACATCTGATCGGCCGAGGGATTGCCGCCGGCGGGGGGCTGCCCCGCGGCACCGGTGTCGGCGATCTGCTCGCCGCGGGCTTCGAGCTGAGTCCGAAGCTCGGTGAGCCGCTGCTGGCTCTGACCGGTGAGCTCCTGCAACTGGACCAGCTGCTGCTGCACGTTGTACAGATCGTTGGCGACGTCGCCGCGGAGCGTTCGCAGCGCGCTCTGGGTGGCATCGAGGGAGTCCATCATCTGCTGCTGAAGATGGATGACCTCGTTGAGCCGGGCAGCACGAATGGAGTCCTGCCGGGCCGACACGACCCGGAAGTCCTCGAGCTGCTCCTGTACCCTGGTGACGTCGCCTTTGGTTGCGCAGCCGCCCAGGGCGGCGGCGGCCAGCCCGGCCGCCACCCACCTGGGATATCGGCTCATTGCGGTGCGACGAGGTTGTCCGCGCCGGCCGTGATCACGAAATCATCACGGCGGTTCTGGGCATAGGCACCCTCATCGGTTCCCTGGGCGATCGGCTTCTCCTCGCCATTGGAGAGCGTCTCCAGCCGCGATCCGTCGATGCCCTTGTTGACCAGATACTGCTTGGCGGCCAGGGCGCGCCGATTGCCCAGCGCGAGGTTGTACTCATCGGAGCCGCGGGCGTCGGCATTGCCCTCGATCCGGAGCGTGACACTCGAATTGGCCTGCAGAATGGCGGCCTTCCGATCGAGGATCTGCTGATCGCCCTGCTGGACCTTGGCCTGGTCGTAGTCGAAATGGATCTTGGCCTCGAGATCACTCCGGAGAGCGGCCATCCGCTCGGCGGCCTCGCGTGCGAGCCGCTCCTGCTCTGCCCGCTGACGTGCCTCCTCCTCCGCCCGGCGGCGGTTGGCCGCGTCGATCGAGTCCTGCCGCGCCCGCATCATCGCCGCGCTGTCTACAGCCGGCGTGGCGGACACTTCGGGCTCTGGCTTCTTGCCGCAGGCAACTACCAGCGCACCGGCAATTGCCACGGTGAGGATATGGCTCACGCGCATTATCGACTCCGCTTCATGGGTTGGACACCGCCCCGCCGAGACGACGGGACCAAGAAGGAATACGAGCTACGGACGAAGTGCCCAGTTGGCGGACCCGTCCGGTTTCGAGATCGAGTACCCACAGTTGCCGCCGGCCAGTGCGATCCGAGATGAACGCCAGATGCCGGCCATCGGGCGCCCATGTGGGGTCTTCATTTCGACCCGATGAAGTGACCTGGCGTACTCGCCGGGATGCGACATCCATTACCAGCACCTGGAAGGTGCCGCCGACATCGCGATGAAACGCGACCGACGTGCCATCGGGAGCCCACTCGGGCGAGTAGGAAGCCCCGGTGGTCCCATAATCGAACGGCACCAGCAGCTGTTGATCGGCTCCATCCGCATCCATGAAGTAGACTTGCGGCGGCCCCGCCCGGGTGGACACAAACGCGATTCGCCGGCCATCCGGAGAGTAGGTCGGGGATAAGTTGTCCGCGAAGCGGCCCACGGTCAAGCGCTGCACGCAGCAACGGGCCGCCACATCGGCGCTCACAATGTTGGTTCCCTGCTCGTCGGAGTGGGCAAATGCCACATGGCGGCCGTCCGGACTGAACGCGGCGGTGTAGTTCACGCCGGATTCGGTGCCGGGCACGGTTACCGCACCGCCGCCGCCGAGATCCCGAACGATGATTTCGCCGCGATCGAGCCGGGTGTACGCAAAGCGGCGTCCGTCGGGCGACCAGGCCGGCGAGAACGCCGGCTCCCCGGCCGGAGTAATCGGCGTCGCACCCCAGCCATCGCTGTCGATCCGGTAGATCCGTTTGTCACCGCCGACGAAGAGCACCTGGGTGGCGGCGATCCCCGGCGTGCCGCTGATCCAGCGGGTCACCTCATCGCCGACCTGGTGCACCGACATCCGGAATGCCTCGCCTTCGCCCGATGCCAAAACGAAGTTCTGCTGATTGCGCACCTTCCCGGCCCGGATGTCGTGGAGCCGCACCGTCACACCGCCCGGCGCCGATACGATCTGCACCCCGTAGCTGGCACCGAACGAACGGTAGAGTCCGTAGTTGATGCCCGACTGCAGTTCGCCTTCGGTGGCGCGCCCGCCGGTGGGAGTTCCCGAGGCGATGTCGGTCGCGCCGATCATCTCGAACCGATCGCTGTAATCCAGATCGCGCTGTACGATGGCCCGGACCGAATCGAGGCCTGAGGCCACCGGAAGGACGATGACACCGGGCCGCACGCCGCGATTGACATCGATGCCGACGCGGACCCCCTTCTCGCCCTGGGTGGTATCCTGGGCGGCCAGGGGAGCGGCGACGACGACGCACAGCGTGAGAGTTGCAAGAAGTCGGGTCATGTCACTGAAGTTTGAAGTAGAAACTGACCGGCAGCAGATCCGCCTCGTAGCCTTCCGGCAGCGGACCGAAGGCGTGCGCGTTGCCGGCTGCCTCGACGGCGCCCTGAGCGCTCAGATCGAACGCGAAACTGCCCGAGCGCGTCAGAAAGCGAATGTCCCGAACGCTGCCGTCCCGCAAGATCGAGAACTGGATTTCGGCGTATCGGTTGCGGTCCGCCCCGCTCTGCTCCCACCGCCGGTACACCTGGTTCACGATATTCCGAAGATAGTCCGGATAGGGGAAATTGAGCCCCGGCGTCTTGATGGTGACCGCGTCGGTGCCGGTGCCGGGCGTCTGGCCGGGAGCCGGCGTAGCCGGCGTCGAGGTCGGCGGCGGCGGCTCGTGCCGCTCGGCCTGCTCAATCGGCTTGGGCTTCTGCTTGGGCGCCGGAGCGGTCTTCTCCCTGGCCTTGGGCTTCGGCTTCGGCGGCGCCGGCGGTTCGGGCGGCGTTGAGATTGCCTCGGGCGCCGCTTTCCGGGGAACCGCCCGATTGGGGAGCGGCGCCGCCACCAGATCCACTGCGTATACCGGGGGGAGCGCCTTGGGCGTCTGGACGAGGGCAAAGAGCAGCCCCGCCACCACAGCGTGTACCGCCACCGAGCCGATCAGCCCCACCGTTACGCCCGGCCGTTCCCGTTCGGCGGGCGTCATCGTCCTCATGGCCCGCCGTCCTCCTCGATCGCCACCAGACCTACGTTCTGGACGCCGGCCGTCCGGATGATCGCGAGCACGCGGACCACCTCGCCGTAGGGCACCCGCCGATCGGCCTGAAGATAGATGCCGCTCGGCTTGCGGGTCGCGACCAGGGAACGGAAGGTGACCTTGAAATCGTTGTAGCTCACTTCAGTCTGATCGACAAAAATCTTCCCGCTCTGATCCACCGATACGACCATCCCCTCCTTGGCCGACATCGGCCGCGCCTCGGCGCGGGGAAGCTGCACGTCCACCCCGCCCTGCATGATCGGAGCGGTGATCATGAAAATGATCAGCAGCACGAACGCCACGTCTACCAGCGAAGTGACGTTGATGTCGGCGTTGAGCGGAAGCTCGCCGCGTTGATCGCCCAGTCCCCCGCCGAGCCCGCCTGCCATCTCAGACCATACCTTCGCGGGTCATCGTTCCGATCAGCTCGTTGGCGAAGCCTTCCAGCTCGCCCACGAACAGCCGAATCCGGTTGACGAACAGATTGTACGCGATGACAGCCGGAATCGCCGCGGCCAATCCCGCGACCGTGGTGACCAGCGCTTCGGCGACGCC
>DASSTY010000343.1:0-27389 GCA_035707585.1 Gemmatimonadales bacterium | reverse complement strand
TCACGGCGCGCCCGCGCGGAACCGGATCGCGAATCGTGCGCCGAGCGGCCGACGGAACCCTCACAACCCTGGTGGAAACGCAGCAGCCGGTGCTCGCCTTCGTGCTCTCGCGCGATGGCAAGACGATGGTATACGTCACCGGCCAGATCACCGACGCGGCCAAGGGCACCATCGAGTATGCCATGATGATCCAGCCGACCACGCCCGGCGCTGCGCCGGTGGCCGTACCATTGCAGCCGCACGAGCGAGTCATCGGCCCGGCATTCTGATGCGCGCACTGGCACTCACCGGCGTTGGCGGCCTCGATGAACTGGCGGTGGTCGACGTCCCTGTGCCGCAGATCGAGCGGCCCGATCAGGTGCGGATTCGGATTCGCGCCGGCGCGCTCAATCGCATCGACCTGTTCGTCACCGGCGGGCTGCCCGGAATGAAGAACCAGTTCCCCCACATCGTCGGCTCCGATGGTGCGGGCGACGTCGAATCGGTCGGCTCCGCGGTTGCCAGCGTGCACCCGGGCGATCGAGTGTTCATCAACCCCGGCATTTCCTGCGAGCATTGCGAACGCTGCATCGCCGGCGAACACCAGCTTTGCGACACCTTCCAGGTCATGGGCGAGCATCGCTCCGGCACGCTGGCGGAGTACGTCGTCGTTCCTGAAGCCAATGTCGCGCTGGTACCCGAGAGAATGGACTGGCCCAGCGCGGCAGCTTTCCCGCTGGCGACGCTCACCGCCTGGCGAATGCTGATTACCCGCGCCGCGCTGCGTCCCGGCGAACGGGTGCTGATCTGGGGAATCGGCGGCGGCGTGGCGCAGGCGTCACTGCAGGTCGCCAAGCTGGCCGGTGCATCGGTGATCGTGACCAGCAGCAGCGACTCCAAGCTGGAAGTGGCGCGGCGGCTCGGTGCCGACGTCACCGTCAACCATGCTACCGGTGATCCGGTCGCCGAAGTGCGGAGTGTGCTGGGCCGCCGCGGCGCCGATGTAATAATCGATTCGGTAGGAGAGAAGACCTGGCCGATGTCGCTTCGGCTGCTGCGCCGCGGCGGGCGGATGGTGGTGTGCGGCGCCACCACCGGGCCGATGGTGTCGCTCGACGCCCGCAAACTCTTCTGGCATCAGTGGAGCATCCTCGGCTCCACCATGGGCAGTCACCGGGAATTCGCCGAGATCGTCTCGCTGGCGGCGCGCGGCAAGCTGTGGCCGGTGGTAGACCAGGTCGTACCGCTGGAGCGGGGCGTTGACGCCTACGCGCGGATGGCGCGGGGCGAGCAAACCGGAAAACTCGTCATCGAGGTGTCGCCGTGAATGAGCTCTGGGATCGTCTCCTGCAGGGAGCCGAAGAGATCGGCGCGTTTCTCCCCGCCCTGATCGGCGCGGCGCTGATCCTGATCACCGGCTACTTCCTGGCACGCTACGTCCAGCGCTGGGTGGACGATACCCTCAAGCGGCTGCATGTGGATCGGATGGCGGCCGCCGGCGGGCTCGATGAAGTGGTGGGCCGCACCGGCTCGCGGCTCGATACCGTACGCACTACCGCCAAACTGATCTTCTGGCTGGTGATGCTGGTGGTGATCCTGCTGGCCAGCACCGCGCTCGGGCTGGAAAGCGTCAATCAGATGTTCGGCGCCATGCTGGCGTTCATCCCGACGCTCATCGCGGCGATCCTGATCGTGATTCTGGGCATCGTGCTGGGCGAATTCGTGCGCGGGCTGATCCTGGCATCGGCGGGCACGGTGCCGGGTGTGCCGACCGTCGCCAAGATCGCCAAGGCGGTAGTGGTGGTGATCTCGCTCTTCATGGCGCTGCAGCAGCTCGGCGTCGCCGAAGAAATCGTCACCGCCGCCTTCACCCTGATACTCGGCGCCGTAGCGCTGGCCGTAGGATTGGCATTCGGCCTGGGCAACCGCGAGCTGGCCGGCGAAATCACCCGCCGCTGGTACGAATCGGGCCAGCGCCGCGACCGCCGCGCCACCGACCGCAAGCCGCCCGAGTCGGCGCCCTAGCCGTCATTGCGAGGAGGCGGCGGAGCCGCCGACGAAGCAATCCCGTGACGCATGCGCCGGAATCACCCCAAGTCTTCAGCAAGATCCCGCCACTCAGGATTGGCTCCGGCGATCAGTGCCAGCTTCCTTCGCCGCGGCCCCGCCTTGATCTGTTTCTCACGGGCGATCGCTACCCTGATATCGGTATGAACCTCGAACCAGACCAGTTTGGTGACGTTGTATCGGCTGGTGAAGCCGGGATGCACATGATTCCGATGCTGCCAGACCCGCCGCACGAGGTCCCGAGTTACACCAGTGTACAATACATTGTGGCGTGGATTGGTAAGCAGATAGACATAGTACTGTTGCATTGGGCGACTCCGGCCAGGGGACCGGCAATCTGCCCATCGACTTTCCCTGCGCCGGCGCGGATTCCCGCCAGCCATCCCCTAAGAACGCGCTCTGTTATTGCGAGAACGCCGAAAGCCGACGACGCAATCCCGTCGCCGCCGGTCGGAGCTTCCCGGCGATGTTGCCCCGTACCACGCGTTACGGGATTGCTTCGTCGGCGGCTCCGCCGCCTCCTCGCAATGACACGCGCACGCCGCTATCGCGACAGGCTATCCACCGGCGGAATCGAGACCTGCAGCAGACGCACGCCGTCCTTGAAATTCTCGGCGACGAGGGCGCGGCCGTTGGCGACGCCGAGGATCTTCCCCCAGCCGGGGAGCTGGAGTTCGCGGACCAGCTGGCCCTTGCGGTCGACCTGCTGATACGACTGCACCGTGTCTACGATCGAACGGCTCTTTTCCAGCCAGACATTGCCGTCCGGATCGGTGAATCCGCGCACGAACGGCGGCTTCACAATCGCAAAGGGAAGCTGCTGGGCGTTGCTGCGGAGTTCCGGCGGGAAGCGCTGCGCAAAGAGCTCGCGATCCTCCGCCGTTACCTGGAGTACCCGATCGGGAAGCGCTTCGCCTCGGGTGACCGACCCGTCCGGTGCGATCCAGAGGACCCGGTTGGCATTGACCCGGGCCAGCCAGACCGTCCCGTCAGGCAGTGCGCCCCACACGTCGTTGCCGCTGAAGACTCGGCGCTCCAGCCGATTCCCCTGCTCACCCTGCACCGACACCACATCGAGCGGGGCCAGCGCGGCGACGGTATCGGCCTGCTGGAGATCGTTACTGAGCCGCAGCACCACTGTCGAATCGCGATTCGCCGCACCCCGCGGCTTAGGAGCCGGCGGCCGCTCGGCGTACCAGCGGCCCGACGCATCGCGCGCAACGGGGAGAGTACCGCGGGTCAGGTCTGGTGCGGGAACCGAGTCGACCAGTTGACCTCCGGCGGTCCACACCGTGATCCGGCGGCGGGCCCAGTCGCCCACGTACACCGTATCGCCCCGCACCGTAAAGATCGAAAACGGGCGGCTGAGCTCGGCCGCTTTCGCAGCGGCGAACGGAGCGAACTTCCGGGTCTTGAAATCCACCACCGCCACTGTTGAATCCGACGGCGCCACCACCGCCCATCGCTGATCGCCGATCCAGGCCGCCTCCGGCACCTCGACGAAGGCGGTGATGACCGTGTCGCCGGGGCGGTTCAGCATGATGGTGGGCGGATGGCGCGGTTCGCTGCATCCCGCAGCCGCAGCAACGGCGCAGACCAGGGCGAATCGGGAGAGGGAGGGCATTCTGGAAATATACGGCACTCAGGGTCGGCTCGGAGACCCGCCCCTACGCTTGACGGGCGCGGTACCGGCCGGCAGGTTAGGCAGCATGGTGGAGCTCTGCCGCACCTGGACCGAATCCGACGCGCTGGCCATCGTCTTTGAACTCGAGGCCGAGGGCATCGAAGCGACGGTTGGCGGCGCGTACCTGAGCGGGGTGATTGGCAATCCGTTCACCGTGCGACTGGCTGATCGCCGGGATTTGCCGCGGGCGCAGGAGATCCTGGAGAAGCGGGCGCCCTGATGCGCCTCTGCCTCATCGGCGCGCTCGTGTTTGGCTGGGCCGGTGCCGCCGTCGCTCAACGGCCGATCAGTCCCGCGCCCGTCGCATCCACACTGGTCCACGGCGACACCACCCTCCTCTCCCCGACCCTCCTCCTCGCAACGCATGACACGCTCATCGTGTTCGATCAGGGAGACCTGTCACTGAAGGTGCTGACCCAAGACGGCCGGCTTCTGCGAAAAATCGGCAGACAGGGCTCAGGGCCCGGCGAGTTCCAGCACCCGGTTGCAATCGTGCGGTCCACCGATGGCAGCATCGTGCTGGCCGATGAGGCACTCTCTCGGCTCACATGGTATGCGATTGACGGGAAGCTGGTCCGGACCGTGGCGCTGCCGGAAACGCCGTCGAAGGTAGTCGCGCTGGCGGGGGGCCAAATCGCCGTCAGCGGCAGGGACCCGCTGACCTTTTCGGTTTACGCGCCAACCGGCAAGATTGCGGGCAAGTTCGAGCTGCACGTGGGCGACTCGCGACGCACGCCGCTCGAGGCCAGCCTGGTATACGAGACCGCCACAGCATCAGACCGGCGGGGCAGTGCCATCGTCGCCTTTCGCTGGAGTCCGCTGGTTGTCGAAGTATCGTCGAGCGGGCAGCAGAAGCTGCTTCGCCAAGCGGCGGGGAATTTTCCGAGAATTGTCCGCGAGAAGGTTGCGAACACCAAGCTCGTCAGTTCCAGAATCGACCCATCCGCCAGCGAGTATACCTGGGCAGCCGCCGTCGATCGCCGAAGGGTGTTTACCTTGTCGCACGAAACCGCTGGGTCGACCACGATTCACGAGCTCGACAGGGAAGCACCGAATCAGTGGAGCGAATTCACGGTGCCGCTCGAGGCAGAGGCGATCGCGGCAACCGATGGATTTCTCTGTTTGCTGGTGAGCGACCCGCTGCCGGCGGTGTACACGTACCGCCTGTGGTGAGGCAGAAGCCCCCGCCATCCACCCCGGAGTGAAGATGCCGGTTCAGCACGTCGCATCACGACCCATCCTCGCGTGTGGCATGCCATTCCGTGTAACCGCGGTGACATGCCTGGTGGCGCTGGTTGCCGGGTGCGCTGAGCATGCATCCGCACCACAGCAGAATTCTCCGGCGATTGCTGAGACAGCGAAGATTGTGCAGGTGCTCACGCCCAGCGGCGATACGAACGATTCCTCGAGCGGCTTTACTGACATTCGCGGCCTGGGCTTTGACGCTGATGGCCACATCCTGGTCGCCGACGCCAGCACCAACCGCGTGCTGGTCTTCGATACGCTCGGCAACCTGCAGTACGGCTTCGGCCAAGACGGAGCGGGGCCGGGCGACTTGCGATCGCCCTGCTGCATTCGTACGGCGGATGACGGCCATCTCTGGGTGGAAGAGGATGGCAATCGCAGATACAGCGAGTTCGTGCTGGGTGACTCCTCAGCCAGGTATGTCAAATCGATCGCTATGCCGGATGGCCCAACCGGATTATCGACTCGCATTTCATTCGCGAACGGCAAGCTGCTGCACAACGGGGGCGGGGGGATGAAATCCGATGGGAGCTTCCTGATCGCTCGGTTTATGCTTGCGCCATCGGGACGCTGGGACGGTATCGACACCCTCGAGGAACCGTCTCCCGACAGCCTCGGCGCTGTGGTATCGCGATCAGGCAATGGGATAAGCGTCTTCCGACTGCCGTTCGCACCACAAGCGTTATGGGCCTTTGGCATCGGGGATGGATACGCCAGCGCGGTAAGTACCTTGTACAACGTGAGTGTCTACGGTCCTGGGCATGCTCTCCGATGGTCGGCACGGCGATCGCTGTCCCCATCCGCATTGTCCGATGAGCAGCGGCAGCGTGCAGCGACGATCCGGACCGCGATTGCCAAGCGTCACCCTGAGGTGGCCGAGAAGCTCAAGATTCCCGACGCGAGACCGCAAATCGAGAACTTGTGCGTGGATCTCGACAGCAATTTGTGGATTCAGTTTGCATCGCCCGAGCCGGGATTTCGGTATGCCGACATCTACGACAGTTCAGGGCACCTTACTGCAACCAGATCGTGGCCGGACAACGTCGAACTCACCAGGTGCGCAGCAACCGGAGCGCGTGCGCTTGGCGTGTCAACCGATTCGGTGGGACTGCAGCATGTCGTTGTGTTGCGGTTTGCGAAGGATACGTCACAGCCATAGCCGCCCGCGAGTTCATACGTCGGCCAACACGCAGTAGTCGGCGGAAGAGGGGATGATGCTTCCACAATTAGTGGCGCTGGTACTGACCATCGGAGTGATCGCCACCCTGCTGGGGGCGGGCGGTTACTTGGTGTGCCGCGCTGCCATTCGCCGGGCCCTGGTGCGATATGATCATGACGACCAGGCGAGCCGACAGTTGCTTCAGGACCTCGGCAGCGAATTGATCGAACTGCGGCGCGAGGTCGCGGAGCTAACCGAAAGAGTCGATTTCGCAGAGCGGATGCTGACGCAGGGTGGCCCTGGTGGGATGGTCCCTCGAGATCGCTAGGCCCTACCTGCCCACCCAGCCTCCGGGGCTATAATCGCTATCCCGCACCCCTAATTCCCTTCCAAGATCTCCTCAAACAACGCCACCGCCCGCGGGTCCTCCGACTGACCCAGCCAGAACAGCGCCTTGCGCCGGGTCTGCGGGTCGGGATTGGTGCGCGCGACATTGATCAGTGCCGGCACCCCTTCGTCGTGCGGCCGCTGAGACAGCGCAAACACCGCCGCATCGCGGATCTCCCGCTCGCCCGGCGCCATGGCAATCGAATCGAGCGACGCGGTGATCCGATCCCCCGCCGCCTGGCCCAGCCAGAAGATGGCGCTGCGCCGGTTCTCCTTCGGCACATTCTGGTTCTGCGCCAGTTTCACCAGTCTGGGCCATACCTCAACGCTGTCGGCCAGGGTGGCGGCAAAGATCGCGTCGCCGCCCTTATGTGAAATCCGGCTGCCGAGGTCCAGCAGATAATCGGCTGCATCGGCGGCCCGCACCATCCCCAGATCGGTACCGCTCCCCTGGCGCCAGTGCCCGCCGACATACGTATGCAGCCGCTCCACCTGTCCGTGCGCCACCGTGAGCGCCACTCGCACTGGCCCGCTCTCGCAGTCGCCCACCCAGTCCTGGTCGTCCCGGTCGTGCACGCTGATCGAGTTGGTGCCATTGCCGCAGACACCGGGGCGCGCGGCGTAACTGAAATGCACCTGCCCGTCGGGCGCGTTCGCCACTCGCGCCGCCAGCGACTGCGCGGCCAGCCCGGTCGGGATGATCAGGGCGGCGGCGGCCAGCAGTTGAATTCGCATCGTCCACCTCCGTCAGGGCTGAGTGAGCAGATCTTCCAGCAGCTTGGTCACCCGCGGATCATCCGACTGACCGAGCCAGAAGAGTGCGCTCCGCTTGAGCTCCGGATCCTTCTCGTTCCGCGCGATGTCGATCAGCTTGTCCACCGCCGCCGGGTCATGCCGCTGACCGAGCACGAAGATCAGCTGCTTTTTCATGTCTTCGCCCGGCATGGTGGCGTAGAGACTGGTCATCGTTGCGGTGGACGCCCCGCTCTGCCCCGCCCAGAAGAGCGCCTGCTTTCGCTGCTCCAGATCCTCGCTGGTGTCTCGCGCGATCTTGACCAGCCAGGCGGTGTTGTCGGCGCCTTCGCCCGACTGCGACACGGAGAAGAGAATCCGCTTCTTGACCTGCTCATTCTTCGTCTTGCTGTAGAGCGAGCGCAGGAACGCTGCATCCTCCGGCCGCCCCTTCTGACCGAGCCAGAAGACGGCGGTTGACCTGGTTTCCTCGGGGACGTCGTCCCGCTCGGCGAAGGCGCGGAGTGCCGCCGCCGCCTTGGGACCCGACTGCTGGCCCAGCGCAAACAGCGCTTTCTTCTGAAGCTCGGGATCCTTGGTGGCGCGAATCACCGAATCGAGTGCCGCAACGGCCGCGTCGCCCTGGACCTGCGACAGCCAGAACACCGCCTGCCCCCGCACCTCGGGATCAGGATCGTTGCGGACGACGTCGAGCAGCATCCGGCCGGTCTGATCGGTTTCCTTCTGTGCCAGGAGGAACACCGCCCGGCGCCGCAGGCAGGTGCTGCTGCTGTCGCGGCGCGCCAGAACCTTCTGGAGAATCGGCACCGCGCGATCGGAGTCCATCTGCAGGAGGGCGTTGAGCGCCGCGAGTTTCATATCGTCTTCATTGGCACATTCGTCGCCCGGCCCCCAGCCTCTCCCGACGCGAGGCGCGACCGCCGGCCTCGCCGGCGCCGGCGCGGCCATTGCATTCGGGGGAGTCGGCGGCGTCGGAGCCATGACCGGTGCCGCCGAACGGGCTTCCGCAGCCACGACCGCCGCGGCCTGCGGGTCGCCCAACCGGGCCAGCTCACCGCGAATCCGGGTAGCCAGCGCCGGAGCATCGGGATTCTCCGCCTTGGGGAACCGGCTCTGCTGCTGCTCCAGCAGGGCGAGGCTCTGCCGCAGGTTGTCGCTGCCACCCACCCGATAGAGCGCGAAGGCTCGCCAGTAGAGCGAGTCGGCCACGTAGCCCGACTGGGGATAGCGATCCACCAGTTCCCCGAAGAGCGACGCCGCTTCCTGGTAGCGCCCGCGGGTCAATGCTTCGCGGGCAGCGCGATAGAGCGAATCGCCCGGATCCTGGTGGAGCCACGCGGCGCGCGGCACGGTCCTGAACGCCTCGGCGCTCTGCACGGCGGCGGCCTGACTGGCGGCAGGTGCCTGGCTGGTGCCAACGATGCCGAGCCCCATCAGACCCGCCAACATGAAGCCCAATTGCATGCCTCGCATCACAACACTCCTTGGATGGTGTTCACTCGCGCCGGGGTTTGAGCCCTGAGGCGCAGCATCACGTCGTTCTGATCGAGCCCGTCGGTGATGATCCTGACATCGCCGCCGCGCGACGAGTCGGCGGGGAGCTGGCTGATCTGCGCCAGCACCAGTTCCAGATCCTGCAGCAGATTTCGCATCGCCGGATCGTGCGCCGCCGGCGAATCGAGCAGCAGCCGGTTGGTGGCCAGAAGCTGCCGAGCCGTCGCCGGCGCCAGTCGATCGTCTCGCCCTTCGGTCACCGCCGTGCGGAACAGCGAGAGAAACGTTTCCGACTGCGTCAGGTAGTCGGCGATGACCATCTGGTAGGCGCGGTCGGAGCGCTCGCTGCGGAGTTCATTCTTCGCGAGCCGCTCACCCGCCGGTCCGGTGTTACGCGAGGCTGACTGGTTGGCCAGTCGCGCCGTGGCAGCGCTGGCCGGCTCGCTTTCCGGTTGCTGCTGGGCCAGCTGCTGCCCGGATTCAGGTGGCAGCGCGATGGAATCGTGGCGCGCCGGTGCGCTGTCGGAACCGGTCGTCGCCACCGCACCGGTAGCCCCCGGCTCGCTGGCACCTCGGCTCATCCTCCCCACTTCGATTCCGATCAGCAGCAGCGCCGCCGCGGCCAGCGGCAACGCCCAGATCGGGCGGACCCGGCGGGCCGGCTTGATCGGCCGCACCGCTGGAGTGCTGCCGGTGCGGGCGGCGGCAATCGCCTCCCACATCGCCTCGCGGGGCGGCTCCGGCGGCGCGTTGTAGTCGCGGGCCGCTTCCTCTATCCAGTCGTCGAATCGGTCATCCATCATCACTGCTCCAGCGCAAAGTCGGCCAGCGCCACCCTGAGCCGAGCCCGGGCCCGGGAGAGCTGCGCCTTGGAGGTACCGGGCTGCACGCCCAGGAGCCCGCCGATCTCCTCGTGGGTGTAGCCCTCGACATCGTGCAGCACGAAAACCGTCCTGTATCCTTCCGGCAGATCGTCGATTGCCATTGCCAGCCGCTCCTTCAGGTCGGGCTCCGCGTGGTGAGCCGGAGCGCCCACCGCCGCCGCATCGTCCAGCACCACTTCACGGTTCCAGTTCCGCTTGATCCGCCGGAGTCCGTTGAGCGCCACCGTGATGGCGATCCGGCCGATCCAGGTGCCCAGAGCCGACTCGCCGCGGAAGTCCGCCAGCCGCTCAAAGGCGCGGATGAAGGTTTCCTGGGTGCAGTCCTGCGCCCGGTCCGGCTCGCCGACGATCCGGTAGACCAACCGGTACACCCGGTCTACGTGCCCGTCGTACAAGGCCCGCTCCGCCACCGGATCGCCGGCGAGGACTCGTTGAATCAGCCGTTGTTCGTCCACCCGGCTCCCGGGAGCTTGCGGTTCATCCGGCACTGGCAGTCTGACACAGGGGGCTGGAAAAGGGTTGCGTGGCCGGCGGGGCCGGCGGAGCCGGCCCGTCGGAGCTCCGCGGCCGCTCCGCGGCCCGCGTCGCTGGTCGGATGCAGCGCCTGCGGCGGCTGCATGGTCGGATCCGGCCCTGCTGGGGCCGGATGGTCGGAGGGGTGCACCGACCAGCGTCCAACCGTCGTTCCGACCGGCCGCGCCCCCAGGCGCGGCTCCGACCAACGGCGCGCTGCCGCTGCGCGGCTGCGCCGTTCCGACCAGCGGCGGATAATCAAACGTCCTTCCACCCGCCGCTCCGACTGCCGGCGGCGCCGGCTCCGCCGGCCACGCAACCTTTCTCTCCCTGCCGGCATCTCACTCGGTACAGTGTGACGCATTCAGCGCAGGAGAAGTTCCGATGATCACCAACACCGTCGACAACAACGTGCCTCACACCACCCTTCGCGATGCCGCTGGCCGGCTGATCGGCTGGATCGTGGCGCCCCGGAGCGACCGGCCGATCGGGCGCACCTCGGGAACGGTGCTGCTGGTTCGCCACCAGCACTGACCCACCCGGGTCCGGCGGACTCCGGTTAGTTTGGAGGTTCACTCTTCCGGACTGCCGATGAGCTTCCGCTGGACCCCTCAGGAGATGGATCGCCTCGAAAACGCCATCCGGCGCGGCCTCCGGGTGGCGTTGCTGACTCGACGAGGCACTGAATACATCGTCACGCCCGTCCGCCTGGCCAACCGCGACAATCACGAGGCCTTCGTTGGCCACCTCCCGATGACCGGCGAGGAACTCACCTTTCGCCTCGACGACGTCGCCGAATTCCAGGTGATCGGCGACTGAGACTATTTTTCAGGGGTGCCCCGTTCATCCGCGCCCATCGTCGTCGCCCATCTGGACGAAAGCTGCCTCGGCAATGGCCGGGACAGCGATAATCGTGGCGGCGCCGGCGGGCTGATCGAGACCCGCACCGCTTCGGGAATTCAGCGGCGCGACTTCTGGATTTCCGATCCCGCCACTACCAACAACCGGATGGCGCTGGAAGGCGCCGCCACTCTGCTCGAGCTCCTGGCCGCCCGCGGCGCCCGGCTCCGGGTTCTGGTCGTTTCCGATTCCGAGTACCTGGTCCGCGGAATCTGCGAATGGGTGCCGGGATGGATCTCCCGCGGCTGGCGCCGGAAGAGGGGCCCCATCGAAAACCTGGAGCGGTGGCAGCGGCTGGTGCGCGCCGCCCAGCTGCACGACGTCCACTGGAACTGGGTGCGGGGCCATTTCGGGCACGCCAAGAACGAGTACGCCGATCACCTTGCGGTCCAGGCCGCCCGGCTGCAAACTCGGTCCGATGGCGCGGTGCCCTCCGGCTTCGAGGCGTGGCTGGAGGCGAAGCGGAAGAAGCGGCAGTATCTCACCTACGATCCCGACCAGAGCTTCACCGAAACGGAAGCGCAGCTGGCATGATGGATCTCGAACGCTTTTTCCGGGAACTGGTATCGCGGCTTGGCCCCGCCGATGCGGCGCGGCTCCGTCAGCCGCTGATGCTGAATGATGTGATGACGAAGATCATGCCGTATCGATCCTGCCGCCGCGCGCTCGACCTCGCGACGGTGGACGATTACGAAATGCTGCTGCTGCGCCTCGCAGCCGGCGAACACGGCCTGGCCCGGAGCGAGCCGCTGGAAGCGAGCGAAGCGTTCCAGGCCGAACTGGCGAGCCGCATTCCGGAACTTTCCATCTTACGGGTGTATACCGACGCGGAGCTCCACTTGCAGCCGGGACCGGTCGCGCTGGCGCTCACTACCCCGCCCGACCTCGCCTATGCCCCGCCCGAGATGCGAGCAGCGGCAGCACCACCGCCCGAGCCAGTGGTCACTCCCGAACCAGAGATCGCGCCCGAACCAGAGCCGACGCCAGTAACGGAACTGCAGATCGAGCCCGCCCCGGTTGGCTCGGGCGAGCCGGCCGGCTGCTGTGAAACCTGCGGCTGCCAGTTTCCCGAAGATCGGATCGTCAACTTCTGCCCCCGCTGCGGGCAGGGACGCACTGAACTGTTCTGCCCGATGTGCCGGGAACCGGCCGATCCGGACTGGCGGTTCTGTATTGTCTGCGGCCATGGATTGGGAGCACGATGAGCAGCTCACCAGACTCAATCGATATCGTTTTCCTCTCCGGTGTGCGCACCGGGTTCGGCAGCTTCGGCGGTACTCTGCGCGACCACTCCGCCACCGACCTCGGCGCCGTCGCGGCGGAACATGCGCTGGCGCGATCGGGCGTTGAGCCGGCCGAGATCGATCACGTCGTCTTCGGCAATGCGCTGCAGACCTCGGCTGATGCGATCTATCTGGCGCGGCATGTGGCGCTGCGCGCGGGGCTGCCGGTGGAGACCCCGGCTGTCACCGTGAATCGCCTCTGTGGCTCCGGCTTCGAAGCGATCATCGAAGGCGCCCGGCAGATCCGGCTGGGGGAGTCGCGCGTCGTTCTGGCCGGCGGCACCGAGTCGATGAGCCAGGCGCCCCATGTGATTCGAGGTGCGCGCTGGGGTTTGCGGCTGGGGCCGCCGCCGCCATTGGAAGACACCCTCTGGGAAGCGCTCCGCGATTCACAGTGCGGCTTGTCGATGGCAGAAACGGCGGAGAACCTGGCCAATCGCCACGAACTGAGCCGGCAGGATGTAGACGCGGTGGCGCTCCGCAGCCAGCAGCGTGCCCGCGATGCCTGGACCGCTGGGCGCTATGCCGACGAGATCGTGCCGGTCAAGGTCAGGAATCGAAAGACCAGACAGACCAGCGACTGGGCGGCCGATGAGCATATGCGTCCCGACAGCACCGCCGAAGGGCTGGCCGCGCTGCCGCCGTACTTCAAGGCCAACGGCGTCGTTACCGCCGGCAACGCTTCCGGCATTGCCGACGGCGCCGCCGCCGTGGTGATCGCCGATGGCGCCTGGGCCTCGGCGCGCGGGCTTCGTCCGCTGGGACGCCTGATCGGATGGGCGGTGGCCGGCGTGCCGCCCGAGATCATGGGCTGGGGGCCGGTGCCGGCGGTGCGGCGGGTGCTGGAGCGGACCGGGCTCACCCAGGACCAGATGGATCTCATCGAGGTGAACGAAGCCTTCGCAGCCCAGTATCTTGCAGTAGAGCGGGAACTGGGGCTCGACCCCGCGCGCACCAACGTAGATGGCGGCGCCATCGCGCTGGGGCATCCGCTGGGTGCCACCGGCGCCCGCATCACCGTCCATCTGCTGCATGCGCTCAGGCAGCGGGGCGGCCGGTACGGACTGGGCAGCGCCTGCATCGGCGGCGGTCAGGGATCGGCGGTCATTGTGGAAGCATTTCCTTCCTGAGGAGCGGTCATGAGTCTGATGGTCGGACTAATCATCGTAGTGGCCTACATCTTCATGAGCCTGCGGATCATGCGGCAGTACGAGCGCGGCGTGGTGTTCTTCCTGGGCAAGTACACCGCCACCAAGGGGCCGGGAGTCATCTTCCTGCCGGCCGGGTTTGCCGCCATCCGGAGGGTGTCACTTCGGATCGTGGCGCTCGACATCCCGCCACAGGACGTGATTACTCGCGACAACGTCTCGGTCAAGGTCAACGCGGTGCTCTACATGCGGGTGGCCGATCCCGCCAAGGCGATCATCGAAATCGAAGACTATCTCTACGCCACCAGCCAGCTCTCGCAGACCACCCTGCGTTCGGTGCTGGGCGAAGTCGAACTCGATGAGCTGCTGAGCGACCGCGAAAAGATCAACGCGGTGCTCAAGAAGATCATCGACGAGCGAACTGAAGAGTGGGGCATCGAAGTCTCCGCCGTCGAGGTGAAAGACGTCGATCTCCCCGAAAACATGAAGCGCGCCATGGCCCGCCAGGCCGAAGCCGAGCGGGAGCGGCGCGCCAAGGTGATCGCGGCACAGGGCGAGCTGCAGGCATCGGAGACGCTGGCGCAGGCGGCCCGCACGCTGGCGCTGGAGCCCAGTGCCATGCAGCTCCGGTACCTCCAGACGGTCACCGAGATCGCGGCCGAGAACAACTCCACTACGCTGTTCCCGATCCCGATCGACCTGATCAAGCCGTTCATCCACGAGGCCAGTCCATCACAGCAGGGTGCGCTCCCCTCGCCAGGGCTGCCGCAGATCAAGTTCGATCAGCCCGCCACGGCCCCGGCCGAACCGGGGAAGAAGACGGAGTAGCATGGCGGAGAATCTTCCCGATCGGATCGACCGGGCGGCGCTGGAGCGGATCATCAAGCGCGCCACCGAACTGCAGACCTCCGAGCGCGAAATCGGCGAGGGGCTCACCGGCGATGAGGTGCTGGCGCTCGGCAAGGAAGTCGGGATTCCGGCGCGATACCTCCAGCAGGCGCTGTACGAAGAGCGGAGCCGGATCACCACGGTGCCTTCCGGCATCTGGGACAACGCCTTCGGTGCCGGGCGGCTCACCGCGCAGCGGGTGGTGACGGGAACGCCGGAATCGGTGGGTGACTTTCTGGTGCAGTATCTCGATCGCCAGGAGCTGCTCTGCGTCCAGCGGCGGCAGCCCAATCGGATCTCCTGGGAGCCGCTGACCGGCTTTCAGGCCGCGGTGCGCCGCTCATCGGCCGCATTCGGCGGCACTCGCATGCCGTTCCTGCTCTCCAAAGTGACCACCGTAACGGCCACCCTGACGCCGCTGGAAGACGGCTACACCCATGTGATGCTCGAAGCCGACGTGCGGAAGTACCGCGGTGCCTACATCGGCGGCAGCGCGGCGGCGGCGGGCACCGGCATCGCCGCCACGGGCGTGCTCCTGGCGCTCGGCGCCTTTACCGCCGTGGCGCTGGCTCCGATTCCCATCGCCGCCATCGTGGCATACGGAGTTGCCCGCCAGTATTCCCCGCGGCTGGAACGGATTCAGCTCGGCCTGGAACGTGCACTGGACCACGCCGAACAGGCCGACCCCGGAACCAATCACGAACTTCCACCCCGCTCCGCCAATCGGCAGCTCCCGCCCAAGGGCGGATTGATCGGCACCATTCTGGACGAGGTACGGCGCGGGTTCGGCCCGCCAATGCGCTGACACCTCTCTCCCGCCAGACCGGGTGCCACTCCCGGAGTCGTCATGACGATTAGCAAGGTTGGTGTGCTGGGCACCGGACTCATGGGCAGCGGCATCGCCCAGGCCGTTGCCGCCGCCGGGTATCAGACCATCGCGCGGGAACCAACCCAGGCGCCGCTCGATCGTGGCCGCGCAGCGATCGAGAAGTCATTGGCCAAACTGGTGGAGAAAGCGAAGCTCACCGCGGCCGATCGGACCGCCGCACTCGAGCGGCTTCATTTTACCACCGACCTCGCCGAGCTGGCCGGCTGCGATCTTGTCATTGAAGCGATTACCGAAGACCTCGAGCTGAAGAACCAGCTCTGGCGCGAGCTCGATCAGCGCTGCCCACCGCAGACAATTTTCGCCTCCAATACCTCCAGTCTCACCATCAGCGCCATGGCCGCCGTTACCAATCGGGCGGACCGGTTCGTCGGAATGCATTTCTTCAATCCGGTGCCGCTGATGCCGCTGGTGGAGGTCGTGCGGACGGTCACCACCAGCGCCGACACCTTCGATCAGGCAATGGCGTTTGCGCGGAGTCTTGGCAAGGAAGCGGTGGCGGCGCGCGACAGTTCGGGATTCATCGTCAACCTGCTGCTGGTGCCATACATGCTGGATGCGGTGCGCGCGCTGGAGCACGGAGTGGCGGGAATTGCCGATATCGACACCGCCATGCGGCTCGGCTGCGGCCATCCGATGGGACCGCTGACGCTGCTCGATTTCGTGGGACTGGATACCGCGGTTCGGATCGGTGACATCATGTTCGATGAATATCGGGAAGCGCGCTACGCTCCGCCGCCACTCCTCCGCCGGATGGTGCTGGCCGGCTACCTGGGGCGAAAGAGCAGCAAGGGATTCTATGATTACAGCCAGAATCCCCCGGCGCCGATGGAGCTGGGGTTGTGATGATGCGCGCGGCGGCCTGGATCGTTGCGGCGTGCTGCATCGCCGCTCCGCTCGCCGCGCAGTCGCCGGCCGATCGCGCCGCCCTGAGCGCGCTGCAGGATTCATTGAAGCACGCTGATGAGCAACTGCTCCAGTCGTTGGCCGACGAGTGGACCCCCGACCGCGGCAAGGCGATGACCGAGCTCCGGCGCGGGCTGATCGAGCTGCGCCGGGGCGAACTCAGCGATGATCGCGGGCGGTTCGACGACGCGTTGATGCATCTGAGCGAAGCGGCGTTCAGCCATGACGACTGGCCGTGGGTCTGGTATGCCATGGCCACTACCAAGGCGGCGATGACCCGGCGCGAGTTCGTTCCCAAGCCCAATGCGCACCAGCCGCTGGGGATGTCGTACTATGCCGGGTTCGAGCGTGCCATGGCGCGCGCGCTGAAACTCGACTCACGATTCCAACCCGCGATCGATTTTCTGGTGACCGCGCTCACCGAAGAGGGGCAGCGCGAGCAACCCGATGAGCTGCTGGCACCGCTGCGACTGGTCGCCGGCGATTCCGCGGCGGATCCCCGTGTCCTGCTCATCCTTGCTCGCGCCGCGCGCACCGCGAACGAACCCGACTCCGCGCTCGCCCTCTTCCGCCGATATCAGGCCGCCGGCGGCGATCCCGGTGTCGCCGCGCTGGAACTGGCGCGCGCCCTCCGCGCGGTCGATCGTACCGAGCAGGCGGTCGCCGAGTACTGGGCAGGGCTGGCTAGTCCGACCGAGCGGGGGCGCGCGATGTATCGCGCCGATTTTGCCTGGATAGCGAGCCCGCGGGAACTGGCGCAGTTCGACAGCCTCCCGAATGATTCGCTGACGGGATGGGCCCACCGATTCTGGACTCTTCGCGATGCTGAAGCGCTGCGCGAATCAGGAGCTCGTCTGCCGGAACATCTTCGCCGATGGAACTATGTCTTTGCGCATTTCCGGGTCGAAAACCCCGAGCGGAAGACCCAGTTCGCCCGGGTATCCTGGCCGTCTATCGGCCCGTGCCTCGATCCCGGCGAAAACAACTTCGACGATTTTGAGTACAATGACCCCGCCCGCACCGATGATTTGCGCAGCAAGGAACGGCTCCTCGATCAGCGCGCCATCCTCTACATGCGCCACGGCGAGCCCGACGTACGGTTCCGCACCCTGGCAACGACCGATTCGCTGGTCATTCTCCCGCCGGATACCGGGAGTCTTGCGGCGGCGTCGAGTGACGAAGACGCAGTGGCAACCGGAGCGGCCTCATCTGGCAGCGACGACGATCTCTCCAGACAGGTCACCCAGGCATTCCAGCCGGCGCCCGGCTCGGTAGTCGATTGCGGCGGCATCACCCCGCTGGAGTACTGGATCTACTGGTTTGCGGGCCGGACCCGGATCTATCAGTTCGGCCCCAACCAGGCGCTGGGCTGCCAGGCGCCTACAACCATCTCCGCGGAGCCGGTGGAGAGCTATTCGGTACTGCGCTCCCTCGCGCGATATGACTCCCGCTACATCAAGGTGGCGCACCGCGTACTCCTGAGCCAGGGAGCCAACATCGGCTCGGCGGTTCCGCTCCAGTGCGCTCCGCCGCTGCGTGCCATTCGCCGCGACCGGCAGCAGGATCTCGCGGTTTCGATTCAGACCGACAGTTATACCCTCCTGTTCGATCATCTGGCGCCAGCCATCGTGCAAACCTTCGCGGTGGGCCGCCCCGAGCAGGGCGACAGCCGGTTGCTGGTGGAATTCGCCGTCGCCGGTGATTCCCTGCGACCGTCGGCGGCGGCAGCCGGCAGAGTGGCCTACCAGCTCCAGTTCCGGATTACCGCGGTAGACACCGTGCAGGGGATCGTACGGCGGCTCGACACTACTCGCACCTATCTCACGCGCGACACGCTCGGTGCGGGAACCACACTGAACGGCTACCTCGAGCTCCCGGTGCCTGCCGGCCACTATGTGGTGCGCGCGGCGATTTTCCAGTCGGACCGCGGCGTGTCGGTCGAACGCCCCGCGATGGCCTTCACACCAGCCGCCGGTGCGCTTGCGCTGAGCGACCTGGTGCTGGGCCGCCGTGGATCGGGGCTGGTGTGGAACAGCGGTGAAGGTGCGCCGGTCCCGCTCAATCCGCTCGACGACTTCCCGCCGGGCAGCGAACTGCAGCTGTACTACGAGCTGGCAGGCCTGCACCCGGGTACGGAGTACCGAACGACGGTCGGCCTCCGCCGTGAAGAAGACAAGGATGAGCGCCGCGGCCTCAAGCTGGTGTTCAGCGAGCGGGCCACCGCCGAGCGGCAGCATTTCAGGAGAAGTCTCGATCTGCGGCAGCTCAGGCCGGGGCGGTATCGGCTGGTGGTCACGGTGGCTGAGAGCGGTTCGGATCGCACGGCAACCCGCGAGCGCGCTGTTGTGGTGAGTAAGCAATGACGCTTCGTCTGGCAGCGGCCATGCTGCTCTTCGGGATCGGCGCCGCGCCGCTGGCAGCTCAGTCGGCCGCCGATCGTGCGGCGCTCCGGCACCTGGCCGATTCACTTGCGGCCCTGCAATCCACCGACGACGCCTCGGCCTTCTCGATGGATTGGACCCCCGACCGCGGCAAGGCGATGACCGAGCTCCGGCGCGGGCTGATCGAGCTGCGCCGGGGCGAGCTCAGCGATGATCGCGGACGCTTCGACGACGCGCTCATGCACCTGAGCGAAGCGGCGTTCAGCCATGACGACTGGCCATGGGTCTGGTATGCCATGGCCACTACCAAAGCGGCGATGACCCGGCGCGACTTTATCGCCAAGCCGGCGCCCCACCAGCCGCTCGGCATGTCATACTACGCCGGGTTCGAACGCGACCTGCTCCACGCATTTCAGAACGATTCGCTCTTTCCCCCAGCGGTCGCTTTTCTCATCAACACACTGGCCGCCGAAGGCAACCGGGAGCAGCCGGAGGAATTCATTGATCTCCTGCGAATCGTTGCACAGCAGCCCGGAGCCGATCCGCGGGTCGCCCTCATTCTCGGACGCGCCGCTCGGGAGGCCGGGCAGCCCGATTCCGCTCTCATCTGGTTCAACCGCTACCGCGACGGCGGCGGCGACCCCGGCATCGCCGCACTGGAATTGGCCCGTGAGTTCCGCGCGCTCGATCGCGACAGTGAAGCGGTAGTCGCCTATCGCGCGGGGCTCACTTCGCCGAGCGACAGCGCCCGAGCCATGTACCGGTCCGACTTTGCCTGGATCGCAACACCGCGGGAGCTGGCGCAGTTCGATAGTCTTCCAGCCGATTCGCTGGCCGGCTGGGCCCGCCGCTTCTGGGCGCTCCGCGACGCCGAGGCAATTCGACCCGCCGGCGCCTCGCTTCCGGAGCACCTCCGCCGCTGGAATTACGTCTTTGCCCATTTCCGGGTATTCCAGCCCGAGCGGCATCGGAAGATCGAGCGGTTTACATGGGTCACTCCGCTGCCATGCACCGAGTCGAAGCCGGACGCTCTGAAACAGTCCTACTTCGACGATCCCAGTCTCACCGACGACCTGCGGTCGCGGGAGCAGCTTCTCGACCAGCGCGCCATTCTCTACATGCGCCACGGCGAACCGGCGAAGAGGATTCGCTCGCTGGCGCCGGGCGATTCGCTCTCCGTGCTGCCCACGGCGCCGGCAACCTTCACCGATCAGATCACCGCCGCGTTCCAGCGAGATCCGCTCCCGGGCGATGATTCCCGCGCGCTGGAGTTCTGGATCTACTGGTTTGCCGGCGAGACCCGGGTCTTCCAGCTCCGGGGGAGTCAGATGCTGGGGAGCGACGGGCCGACCACCATCATCGCGGAGCCGATCGCCAGTTACTCAGCGCTTCGGGCGCTGGCCCAGATCGACAGCCGTTACAACAAGGTGGCCCATTTCCTTCTGGCCCATCAGGTCTCGTTCATGGCCAGCGCGGTTCCATTGAGCTGCATTCCTCCCCTGCGGCAGCTCCGGCGCCAGCGTACCGCCGATCTCACCACCGCGGTCCAGACCGACAGCTACACGCTGATGTTTGAGCATGTCGTGCCTACCATGGTGCAAACCTTCGCGGTGGGCCGTCCGGAGCGGGGCGACAGCCGGCTCCTCCTGGAGTTCGCGGTACGCGGCGCCGACCTGAAACCCTCAGCGCGAACCGACGGCGCTCCGGGCGTGGCGTATCAGATCGATTTCAGAATCACGGCGGTAGATACGGTACAAGGCATCGTCCGGCGACTCGATACCGTTCGCACCTTCGTCGCCGCCGATACCCTCCGCGGCGATCAGGTGCTCGACGGCTATCTGGAGCTGCCGGTGCCGGCGGGGAGTTACACGGTGCGGGCGGCGCTGTTCCAGGGCGCGCGGGGCGCCTCACTGGAGCGGCCCGAGATCGCCTTCGCTCCCGCCGCTGGCGCGCTCGCACTCAGCGACCTGGTGCTGGGGCGCCGCGGATCGGGGCTCACCTGGCCCAACGGGCGCGGCGGCAGCGTTCCGCTCAATCCACTCAACGTCTTCCGCCCCGGCGGCGAACTGCAGCTTTACTACGAGCTCGGTGGTCTCAACCCCGGCGGCCAGTATCGAACCACGGTGGGACTCCGCCGGGAAAAGGACAAGGATGAACATCGCGGGCTGAAGCTGGTCTTTACCGAAACCGCCGCCGCCCGCGACGAGGGCTTCCAGCGGAGCCTCGATCTGAGCCGGCTCAAGCCGGGGCGGTACGAGCTGATGGTCACCATCGACGAAATCGGCTCCGACCGGACCATCACCCGTCAGCGGAGTGTGGTGATCCAGCCCTGATCGACCGGCGGATCGGCCGCGACTATAATCAGAGATATGTTCGGCTACACCTGGGCCAGTCTCCACGCCGCCGTAAACGACCTTCCCACCGCTCTCCTGGTGGTGGGGTTCCTCTTCGACATTCTCTACCTGCTGACCCGCCGCGAGTCGCTCCGCTGGGCCGGCTTCTGGATGATCCTGGCGGGCTCGGTCGGCGGCGTGCTGGCGGTGCTCTCCGGCCTCCAGGCGGCGGACCACATCGCCCACAGCGAAGCGGTCCACGAAATCATGTCCGAACACCAGACGCTGGCATTCATTACCCTCGGCATTTTCGCGGCGGTATCAATCTGGCGCATAGCGCGCGAGCGAAAGATGGCTCGTGGTGAGCGCGGCCTGATGGAACTGCTCTCGCTGGCCGGGGTGGTGTTCGTCTGTGCCACCGCCTGGCACGGCGGAGAGATGGTGTTCCGACATGCCGCGGGTGTGCCCACGCCGGCGCTGCAGCAGGAAATCGAAGGCCGCGCCGAAGGCCACCATCATCACGATGGTGACCACGACGAACACGAGCATGATGACCACGACCACACCGCACCGGCGGGTGATCATGCGGATTGATCGGCTCAGGGCTCTGCTTGCCGCCGGCGCGGCTGCGCTCGCATTCGCGGGGTGCCGGCCCGGCACCAGCCGTCCCGATTTTCAGCCGGGACCGAGCGCGCCGTCGGGTGAACTCGACCTGCCCACCGACGTCGCGACGACTCGCCTGGCCGGTGCGCTCCTGAACGCGCGGATTCCCGTCACCCAGATCCGCCCGGGCGATGGCTACCTGGCAACTCCCTGGTTCGATACCAGCGGACAGATCGCGTCGGGACGGCCGCTCGGCCAGGATGAAGCGCTGGTGCGCGCATGGCTTCGGCCCGGGCGCCCCGGCCATACCGACGTCGTCGTCGAAGCGGTGTATCGCCCCGTGGCCGACCCGGCGCTGGCCGAGCGCGATCTGGAGCGACCGCTGCCGCCCGATCATCCGGTAAGCGTTCGGCTGCGGCAGGCGATGCGCACTCTGGCCGATGCGGTGGGGGGAACCGCCCCGCAGGAACCCGGCGCGCAGCAGGTGGCGGCGGGACAGTCGTCCAGGGTACGAGCCAAGGTGACGAGCAGGGTCAGAGAACGCGCGAAGGCCGATACCACTGGTGCGGCAAACAAAGCGGTTCCCGCCGACTCGACGCCCGCAGCCAAACCCGACACGCTGCCGACTCCGCGCCCAACCGAACTTCGCCAGCCAGCGGCGCGGGTGGATTCGATGAACCGTGCCAGGAGCGACAGCGCCCGCCCGCCGGTCGTCGTAACGGAGAAACCGGCGGAGAAACCGGTAACGCCAACGCCGAAACCGGTCACACCAGCGCCCAAACCGGTCACGCCAACACCGGCGCCAGCGGAGCAGCGGGCCGCTCCGGTCTATCGAATCCAGATCGCCGCCACACGCACCGAGACGGAGGCCAACGACATCGTCGCCTCGCTCATCCGCCGCGGCTATCGCCCGCAGATCGATCACGAGGGCCGGTTCTACAAGGTCCGGCTCGGAACCTATCCGACCTTCGCTGCGGCCAGCGCTGCGCTCGGTGGAATCCGCTCCGCCATCGCGCCCACCGCGTTCGTCGTACGAGTGCCATGATCGCGGAGCCGAAGGCCCCGGCGGCAACTCACACGGCCGACACCGCTGCGGCGGAACGCTGGGACGTGATCGTAGTCGGCGGTGGGCCCGCCGGGTGCACCGCCGCGTGGCATCTGGCCGGCGCCGGCCACCGCGTACTGCTCCTCGAGCGCAACGGCTATCCCCGCGATAAGGTCTGCGGCGACGGGCTGATCGCCGACACGCTCCGCGCTCTGAGCGACATGCAGCTGAGTGACTCCCTGCGCCAGCTGGCCCACCCGGTGCCGGCGGTGCAGGTGTACAGTCCTTCCCGGATTCACTTCAAACTCCCCGGCGATTTTTTCACGATTCGCCGCAGCCGGTTCGACACCTTCCTGGCCAACGCAGCGGTTGCGCGCGGCGCCGCGCTGCTGGCGGCCGAAGCTGCCGCGGTACAGGACGATTCCGACGGCGCGCTGGTCCGCCTCCGTGGAGCCGAGCAGCCGCTCCGGGCCCGGCTGGTACTGTTGGCCACCGGCGCCGATCTCTCTCTGGTTTCCGACCGGCTGCCCCGCTCGGCGCATCGCCCGGCGGCGGTGGCGGTGCGCACCTATATTCGCTCGAGCGCGGAATTCCCCGACATGCTGGTCTCATTCGACCGCTCGATTCTTCCGGGCTACGCCTGGATCTTTCCGATGGGCGATGGCGAGTACAACGTCGGCTGCGGTGTGTTCTACCAGCGGCGGCGGCAGCCGGAGGTCAATCTCCGGAAGATGCTCGACCGGTTCTGGAACGAGTTCCCGCCGGCCAAGCTGCTCCGGGCCGCCGGCCAGGCACCGGGCCCGCTCAGTGGCGCCCGGCTTCGTTGCGGGCTCCGCGGCGTGGCCCCTCGGGTAAGCCGCTGCATCGTTGCCGCCGGCGAGATGCTCGGCACCACCTTCCCCTTCACCGGAGAAGGAATCGGCAAGGCGATGGCGAGCGGTGCGATCTGCGCCCGGCAGATTGCCGCCGCGCTCAACGGGAACGACGCCGCGCTCGACGCGATCGCTCCGCTGCTCGACCGGGAACTCCGCCCGCAGTACCGGGGCTACGAGGTCGCCGAACGATGGCTTTCGCGCGGATGGCTGGCCGATCTCCTGGCCCGTCGCGTGACGCGCAGCCCCCGTCTCCATGAGCGCGTTACCGGCATCCTCAACGAAACAGTCAACCCTCAGGCGGTTTTCTCTCTCCGTGGGCTCGTTCCCTCCCTCCTCGGCTGAAGCCGAGCCGGCTGCCGTGCCGCACCGGGCGACATCTCCAGCAGACGACGAGCGCTTCTGCCGGGAGATGATGCCGCTGGTGTCGCGCACCTTTGCGCTGTGCATCCGGTTTCTGCCCGCGGACCTGGAGTGGAGCGTGCTGGTGGCCTACCTGCTCTGCCGCGTAGCCGACACCATCGAAGATGCCGCCGAGCCGCCGCCCGAGGAAAAGCGCCGGCTGCTGGGCGTCTTTCGCGACGCGGTGGACGATCCGGCACGACCCATCGCCGCCCTGACCGACGCCTTTGCGCACTCCGCCAGCGACGACGAACGTCTGGCCGCCCACGCCGACGCGGTACTGCGCGCCTTTACCCGCCTGCCGGCCGAAGAACGCGCTGCGATCGCACCGTGGGTTCACGAGATGTGCGACGGCATGGCCCAGTTTGCCGAAGGTACCGCGGCGGGCCCGGGCCGCTTCCGTGCACTGCCCGATCTCGAATCGCTCGACCGCTACTGCTACTACGTTGCCGGCACCGTGGGGCACCTGCTGACCCGGCTCTTCCGGATTCGGTTTCCGGCCGGTCATCCGGCGGGCGAACGGCTGGAGGGATTGGCAACCAGCTTTGGGCTCGGGTTGCAACTCACCAACATCATCAAGGATGTGGCAGCCGACCGCCGCCGCGGGTGGAGCTTTGTGCCGCGCGATCTCTGCCAGCTTTCGGGTATCAGCCCCGAGGAGCTCTGCGATCCGCAGCGCCGCGCCGAAGGGCGCCAGGTGATGACTACACTGATCGACCGGGCCCGCACCCATCTCGACGACGCCATTACCTACTGCACCCTGCTGCCTCATCGCGCCTATGGCATCCGGGTCTTCTGTCTCACGTCGGTCTACCTGGCGATTCGCACCCTCGAGCTGGCGGCCCAGGACGCGCAGCTTCTCGACCCCGGGCACACGGTCAAGATCACCCGACGGCAGGTCTACCGTTCGGTCGCGATGACGCACCTGGTAGCGCCGAGCAATCGGCTGATTCGCCGCTACTACCGCCATCTGGCGCCGACGCTGCTGCGATGATCGACCCGCCATCGCTTCGCGGCATCTACCGCACCGATCTCCGGGCCCGAGCGGCTTACGCCGAAGGCGCCGGCATCTATCGGATCATTCCCGAGGCGGTAGCGCAGCCGGCCGATCGCGACGACCTCATTACTCTGATCGAATGGGCTGGCGAGCACCGGGTGCCGCTGATTCCGCGCGGTGCCGGGAGCGCCATGGGCGGCGGCAACGTGGGCAGCGGGGTGATCGTCGATCTGCGCTGCCTGGGAGCACCGCTGGAAATCGATCCCGCCACCGGACGCGCCCGTACCGGAGCGGCGGTAACACTGGCCGCACTGCAATCGGCGGCGGCACCGCACGGCCTTCGGCTGCCTCCCGATCCGTCGAGCGGAAAGTGGGCCACGCTCGGCGGAATGGTGTCCACCAACGCTTCCGGTGCTCGCTCGGTGCGCTACGGGAGCGTGCGGCCCTGGGTTCAGGCACTCACACTGGTCACCACCGATGGCGAAGTCGCCCACCTCGCTCGGGGAGAAGCGCAGGGAGACACCCACGGCGACGTCCGAGCGCTCGCCCGCTTTGAGCAGAACGCCGCGCCCGCCATCCGTGCCGCCGCCGCCGAAATTGACTCTCACTGGCCCCGGGTGCGAAAGAACAGTTCCGGCTACGCGCTTGAGTCGTGGCTCCAGTCGGGCGACCTGCTTGATCTCCTGATTGGGAGCGAGGGCACCCTCGGCTTCATCACCGAAGTGGAGTGGCAGCTCGACCCGATCCCGCCTGGGTCGAGCGGCATGCGACTGATCCTTCCCAACCTCGATGCGGTGGCACCGGTGGTGACCGAGCTTCTCCCCTTCTCGCCGTCGGCGCTGGAGCTGCTCGATCGAACCTTCCTCGATGTAGTCGCGCTGGGAACTGTGGCGCCCGAGCTCACCGACCTGGTTCACCGCGCCGCCGCCGTGCTGCTGGTGGAATTCGAACGGGAATCCGACTCCACCGCGGCCGCCGTCGCGCGAACCGCAGGAGCGGCGGTGGCAGCGTGGGTTACCGAGGTCCAGATCGCCGAGAGCGAGTCCGAGCAGGAGGAGCTCTGGGCTCTGCGCCACGCCGCCAGCCCGATTCTGGCCGGACTCCCCGACGATCGCCGCTCGCTCCAGGTGATCGAAGACGCCTCTGTGCCGGTGGACCGGATCAGCGACTACATTCGCGCGGTCCACGCCGCCGCCGCGCGCCACCAGCTCGACGCGGTGATCTTCGGACACGCCGGCGACGGCAACATCCACGTCAATCTCCTCCCCGAGCTGTCGCGCCACGACTGGGAAGAAGCGGTGGCGGAGCTGTTCCACGAAGTGAGCGATGCGGTGGTTCAGCTCGGCGGCTCCGCCACCGGCGAGCATGGCGACGGCCGCCTCCGGGCCGGCCTGCTGGAGCGGATCTACGGCCACGACACGGTGGCGCTCTTCCGCCGGGTCAAGGCCGCCTTCGATCCGTTGGGCATTCTCAATCCCGGCATTATCCTTCCGGCCGGCACCAATCCGATTCAGCAGCTCAAGGCCGGCTCCGCCGCCGTTCCGCTGCCAGATGATATTGCCCGGCGGCTCCGCGAAATCGAGCGCACCGGCGGGTACGCCCGCAGCCGGCTGGAGCTGGCCTGACCATCGTTCCTACTTCGAACTCCGAGTCTCATGGAAATCATCCGCGCCCCCCGCGTCACGCTCATCGCCCGGCCGCAGTTCGTCGCGCCGCCGCACCTTCCGGTCAACTGGCAGGGAGAGTCCACCGACGGCGAGCGGCTGGCCGAGTTTGCCGGGCGGCTCTGCTACATGAGCCAGCACAATCCTGCCAGCCGGAGCACCGCCGAATACCTCGGCAACATCCTCAAGCAGGGGCACGGCTCGGTGTTCGAGCACAGCACCTACGTGCTGCTGCTGGAGGGAATCAGCCGGTCGTGCAGCCATGAGCTGGTGCGCCACCGGGCGGGGTTCGGCTACTCGCAGCTTTCCCAGCGGTATGTGGACGAGTCGCACGCCGCGTTCGTCATGCCTCCCGCCATTCAGGGCGACGAGACAATGGAACGGGAATGGGAAGCGCAGGTGACCGCGGCCCAGGCCGCCTACGTAGAGGCGGTGGAGCGGCTGATGGTCCGCTACGCCTCGATGGAAAACAAGGTGCACCGCCGGAAGGTGGCTCGGGAGGCGGCGCGCAGCGTTCTGCCCAACGCCACCGAGGTAAAAATCGTGGTGAGCGCCAACGTCCGCGCCTGGCGCACCATGCTGGAACTCCGGCTGGGCGAGGGCGCCGAACTGGAAATTCGGAGAATGGCGGCGGCGGTACTTGGGGTGCTTCGGCAGGAAGCGCCCGCGCTCTTCGGCGATTTCGAACTCTATCAGTTGCCCGACGGAACCCAGGCGGGCCGGGTGGCTTACCACAAAGTCTGATTCCGTTCTCGAAAAAACTATTGTGCGCGCGGGTCCGATTTCTTACTTTATCCCCGCGCGCACAATTCTTTTGCTCGGCTCGTCATCACAGACGGCCTTTTTTGTAGAGGGCGCCTTTGGCAGTTCGGATCGGACTTGCCTACAATCTCAAACCTGAGGCGCCGGCGACTGC
>DASSTY010000342.1:0-2848 GCA_035707585.1 Gemmatimonadales bacterium | reverse complement strand
CTCGACCCGGAGGCGCGTTCCGGAGATTTCCAGCACTGTCACCGGATGGATCCCAATCGGATTGGGGCGATCGGGCGAACGGGTAGCGAAGACACCGGTGAGCGGCGCGTTGCGGTTGCCGCGGGGATGCACCTGCAGTGTTTCGCGGCGGGCCTGATGCAGCCAGGTGAGCAGAATCAGTTCCTGGCCCACCTCGATCCCGTGCAGCGCCTCGGCAAAGGCCGGTGCCACTTCGACCCACGCCGCCGGCGCTCCTTCCGCCCCCTGACGCGGCGCGCGGGAGCGCTCGATCAGTTCCGAGTGAACCACGCCGATCGGCTCAAGTTGTTCCATGGCAACCCTCAAGATACTAGATTCCCGGGATACCTGGAGCCCGATTGATGAGCGACGAATCCGTCCGTGAAGCGACCGGCACCGAAGCCGGCTACAATCCCGAAGCTGTCGAAGCCAAGTGGCAGGCCCGCTGGGCCGAACGCGGCACCAACCAGCCCGATCTCGACCGCGCAGAGCGGCCTTTTTACAACCTGATGATGTTCCCCTACCCCTCGGCCGAGGGACTCCACGTGGGGAACATGTTCGCCTTTACCGGCAGCGATGTATTCGGACGTTTTCAGCGGCTTCGCGGGCACAGCGTGTTCGAGCCGATCGGATTCGATGCGTTCGGGATCCACAGCGAGAACTTCGCGCTCAAGGTCGGGATGCACCCGGCGGAGCTGATTCCGCGCAACATCGCCAACTTCCGGCGGCAGCTGGCCCGGATCGGCGGGATGTTCGACTGGCGTCACGAGCTGTCCACTACCGATCCACGGTACTACAAGTGGACCCAGTGGCTCTTTCTTCAGCTCTTCAAGGCGGGGAAGGCCTATAAGAAGGCGGCGGCGGTCAACTGGTGCCCCACCTGCAAGACGGTGCTCGCCAACGAACAGGTGATTGCCGGGCGGTGTGAACGATGCGGCACGCCGGTGGAGCAGCGCACCCTGGAGCAGTGGTTCTTCCGGATTACCGAGTACGCCGAGCGGCTGCTGGCCAACCTCGACAACCCGGCGCTGATGGACTGGTCGGACACGACCGCCACCGCGCAGCGCAACTGGCTGGGCCGTTCGGAAGGCGCCGAGATCGATTTTGCGGCCGATACCGGCGATGTCATCCGCGTCTATACCACCCGGCCCGACACGATCTTCGGCGCCACCTTCATGGTGCTGGCGCCGGAGCATCCGCTGGTCGATTCGCTCACCACCCCCGAGCAGCGCGCCGAGATCGACGCCTATCGCGCAACGGTGGCGGCCCGCGATCTGGTCTCGCGCAAGGTGGGCGAGCGCGACAAGACCGGTGTCTTTACCGGCGGCTACGCGCGCAATCCGGCCACTGGCGAGATGATCCCGATCTGGATCGCCGATTACGTGCTGATGGAGTACGGCACCGGAGCCATCATGGCCGTGCCGGCGCACGACGAGCGCGATCTCGAATTCGCTCACAAGTTCGGGCTCAAGGTGGTGCCGGTCATCGACGACGAAGGACGGCTGATCGACTCGAGGCCGTTCAGCGGCTTGCCGGCGGACGAAGGCAAGACCGCCATCATTCGCTGGCTGGAAGAGCAGGGCGCCGGCACCGGTGTGGTTCGCTTCCGGCTGCACGACTGGTGCATTTCGCGCCAGCGTTACTGGGGGCCGCCGATCCCGATCATCTACTGCGAGGAGCATGGTGCGGTGCCGGTGCCGGAAGACCAGCTCCCGGTGCTTCTGCCCGCGCTGGATGATTTCCGACCCGACGACAGCGGCGTTTCGCCGCTGGCCCGCCACGAGGAATGGTATTACGCGCCATGTCCTATCTGCGGCCGGCGGGGGCGCCGCGAAACTGATGTCTCCGACACCTTCCTCGATTCGGCCTGGTATTTCCTTCGGTATCCCAGCACCGAGTTCGACGATCGGCCGTTCGACGCCGAGCGGACCCGCCGCTGGCTTCCGGTGGCGGCGTACATCGGCGGCAACGAGCACGCGGTGCTTCATCTGCTGTATGCCCGTTTCATTACGATGGTGCTGCACGACCTCGGGATGGTGGACTTCGACGAGCCGTTCCGGAAATTCCGCGCGCACGGCCTGATTGTGAAGGACGGCGCCAAGATGTCGAAGTCGCGCGGTAACGTGGTGGTGCCGGATGAATACATCAGCAAGTGGGGCGCCGATACCTTCCGGCTCTACCTGATGTTCCTGGGCCCCTTCCAGGAAGGCGGTGATTTCCGCGACGAAGGCATCAGCGGCCCGCGCCGGTTTCTGGAGAAGGTCTGGACTCTGGTGAACGAGTCGGTGGCGCAGGACGCCCACGGAGAGATCCGCCGGCCGGTGCTGGTGAAGTGGCACCAGACCAAGCAGCGCGTTACCGAAGGTATGGAGTCTCTGCACTACAACGTGGCCATCGCAGCGCTGATGGAACTGGTCAACGCGCTGCGCGACGAAAACTGCTACGAGCGGCGGATCGTTGAGGAGCTGGTAATCATGCTGGCGCCCTTCGTTCCGCACTTTGCCGAAGAGTGCTGGGAGCGGCTGGGTCACGACACGTCAGTGTTCGATGCGCGCTGGCCCGAGTGGGATCCGGGGCTTACCGTCACCGATCAGATCGAAGTCGCGGTGCAGGTGGGTGGCAAGACTCGCTCACGCGTGCGGGTCGATCGCGACGCCGACGAGGCCGCCGTGCTCGCGGTGGTCCACGCCGACGAAACCACCCGCCGCTTCATCGGCGGCAAGGATATCCGCAAGGTGATTTATGTGCCGGGGAGGTTGGTGAATATAGTTGTGTGATAGACGGGCGGACTGACGGACAGACGGACAGACGGACTGACGGACTGACGGAC
>DASSTY010000341.1:0-2614 GCA_035707585.1 Gemmatimonadales bacterium | reverse complement strand
GTGACCGGCCGGAAAACGGAGAGCGAAAAGTTTGCCGGCGCACTCCGCACCTACAGCTGCGAAGCGTTGATGCAGGACAATCGCGCGCTGCAGGCCGGCACCAGCCACAACCTGGGCCAGAACTTTGCCCGCGCCTTTGAGGTCACCTATCAGACCGCGGCGGGCGACATGGATTTCGTCTGGAACACCTCGTGGGGCGTCTCGACCCGGCTGGTTGGCGGGCTGATCATGACCCACAGCGACGATGCCGGCCTGGTCTGCCCGCCGCGGCTGGCGCAGTACCAGGTGGTGATCGTTCCGATCTATCGCACCGATGAAGAACGAAGTCTGGTGCTGGAATCGGCCGAGCGACTGAAGCGCGAGCTCGCCGGCGCCGGCATCCGCACCCACCTCGATGCCCGCGAGGGGATGAAGCCGGGCGCCAAGTATTACGACTGGGAAGCGCGGGGCGTGCCGCTCCGGCTGGAACTGGGCCCGCGCGATGTCGCCGGCCACTCGGTCATGATGGCGCGCCGCACCGGCGGCCCCAAGACCTCGCTGCCGCGCGACGGCATCGGCCCCCGAATGACCGACGAACTCGAGCGCTTCCAGCGCGATCTCCTGGCGGCGGCCCGCGCCCGGCAGGAAGCCAACACTGTTCGAAACATCACTCGCGATCAGTTCGTGGCGATGATGGAGGGCCCCGGCGGCTTTGCCTACGGCGGATTCTGCGGCCGCCCCCAGTGCGAAGCCGAAATCAAGGAAGCCACCAAGGCCACCATCCGGGTGCTGCCCGATCCGGAATTTCAGAGCGACCCGGCACCGACGACCTGCATGTGGTGCGGCGGCCCCAGCGTAGCAGAGGCGATGTGGGACAGGGCGTACTGACCGGGGATTCGCCGCTCTCCGAAGCGGCGATGGAGCAGCTCTTTGCCGATGCCGGCCTGTCGCGCCGCGACGGCCGGCTGCTGCTCGAAGGTGTACCTCTCGACACCATCGCCGACGCGGTGGGCACACCGGCGTACGTCTACAACGCCGAAGCGATTCGCCGCCGCTATCATGCGCTCGATGGCGCACTGCGGGCGCTGCCGCACCGGATCTGCTACGCCGCCAAGGCCAACAGCAATCTTGCCGTGCTGCGCCTGCTGCGCGATCTCGGCGCCGGCGCCGACATCGTCTCGGGCGGCGAACTCGCCCGGGTGCTCGCCGCCGGTTTCCCGCCCGCACGGATCGTCTTCAGCGGGGTAGGGAAGACCGATCAGGAACTCCTCGCGGCGATCCGCTCCGGCATCGGGCACATCAACGTGGAGTCGCTGGCCGAACTGGAACGAATCGGCGAGCTCGCCACCGAAGAAAGCCGGCCGGTAGCGCTGGGGATCCGGGTGAACCCCGATGTCACCACCGCGACGCATCCGTACATCTCCACCGGCAAGAGCGGAATCAAGTTCGGCGTGCCGCTCGATCAGGTGGAGGAGGCGGCCCGGATCATTCGCGATCATCCGCTGCTTCGGCTTACCGCACTGGCCATGCATCTCGGCAGCCAGTTGAGCGACCCGGAGCCGTTCGTGCAGGGCATCGGCCGGCTTACCGAGCTGCTCGAGGACGTCCGCCAGATCGGCGCGCCCGATCTCTCGGTCATCGATGTCGGCGGCGGGCTCGGCATCCGCTACGGCGATGAACCCGCGATGGATCCGGAGCGCTATGCGGCCGCGGTGGTCCCGCTGCTGGCGCCGCTGGGGCTCACCACCTATCTGGAACCGGGCCGGTTCCTGGTGGGCAGCGCCGGTGTACTGCTCACGACCGTTCTGTACCGGAAGAGTTCCGGCGGGAAGGCCATCGCCGTGGTCGATGCCGGCATGAACGATCTGGTGCGCCCCAGTCACTATCAGGCGTATCACGCATTCGCCGAGCTGAATGCCGCTGGCCGCCCGCCGGAACGCGTCGATGTGGTTGGCCCGGTGTGCGAAACCGGCGACTTTCTGGCGCTCGACCGCGAGCTGCCCGGCCTGGCCCGGGGCGATCGTCTGGCCGTCCTGGGCGCCGGCGCCTACGGCTTCGTGATGTCATCCAACTACAACACCCGCCCGCGCGCCGCCGAGGTGATGGTGGAGGGCGGTCGCTTCTGGACGGCCCGACCGCGTGAACGCGTAGAAGATCTCTTTCAAAGCGAGCTCCCGTGCCCGAACCCGCCGCCAACGGAATCCTGATCTTCGATTTTGGTGCCCAGTACACCCAGCTGATTGCCCGCCGGGTCCGCGAGGCCCACGTCTACTGCGAAATTCATCCGCCCTCGCGCGACCTCGACTGGATTCGCCAATGGAATCCGCGCGGCATCATCCTCTCGGGCGGCCCCAGTTCGGTCTACGGCGATAACGTCCCCACCGCCGATCCCGCGCTGCTGGAACTGGGGATCCCGATTCTCGGCATCTGCTACGGGATGCAGCTCATCGCGCATCTGTCGGGTGGGGTAGTGCAGCGGGCCGATCGTCGGGAATACGGTCGCGCGCTCATCAGAATCGACGGCGGTGACCTCTTCAGCGGCTTCAGCGTCGGCGAGGAAACGCCGGTCTGGATGAGTCACGGCGACCACGTCGATACCGCGCCGCCCGGGTTCGATGTCGTGGCTTCGAGCGAG
>DASSTY010000340.1:0-5971 GCA_035707585.1 Gemmatimonadales bacterium | reverse complement strand
CTCAGCGCTTTTTCCTTGATTTGCCGCACCCGCTCGCGGGTAATCCCCAGCAGACTCCCGATTTCCTCCAGCGTCATCGGCTCGGGGCCTTCCAGCCCGAAGTAGAGCCGCAGAATCTTGGCCTCGCGCTCCTTGAGCGTGGAGAGCACTTCCTCGATCGATTCAGTGAGGGCGTGCTCGAACGTTTCCGTGTCGGGGCCGGGGTTCTGTGTATCGGGGAGGTAATCCAGCAGCTTGTTGTCTTCGCCGGGGGTGAGCGGCGCGTCGAGCGAAAGGTGATTCTGCGAAATGGAGAGAGTCTTCTGGACTTCCTCCATCGAGATGTCCATCCCCTCCGCGATTTCCGACGGCGTCGGCTCGCGGCCCAGCTCCTGGAGCAGCGCCGAAGAGCGCTTGCCGATCCGGTGCAGCGTGCCGGCCCGGTTGAGCGGTACCCGGACGATCCGGCTCTGCTCAGCCAGCGCCTGGAGAATGGCCTGGCGGATCCACCAGACCGCGTAGGAGATGAACTTGATGCCCTTGGTTTCGTCGAACTTGTGGGCGGCCCGGATGAGCCCCAGGTTGCCCTCGTTGATCAGGTCGGCGAGGGAGACTCCCTGGTTCTGATACTTCTTGGCCACCGACACCACGAACCGGAGATTGCTCCGCACCAGCTTGTCCAGCGCCTCTTCATCGCCGGCCCGGATCAACTGGGCCAGACGCACTTCCTCGGACTGTGGAATCAGGGGATAACGACTGATCTCACGAAGGTACTGATCGAGCGATCCTTCATCGAACGACGGCCCACGCTTCGACGTACCGACCTGCATTGGACGCATGCGCTTCAACCTCATGACGGAGACCTACGGACCGACGTGCGGGCTCGATGATCGAATCGAGTGTATCGGGAACCTTACCCGCCCGCGAACCACCGCGCAACGGGTCGGGGTGCCGATCCGCTCCGGATCGCGCCCGCTGTGATGCCAGGCACAATCCGGAGCGAAGCGAAATCACCGGACTACGCGATCAGAGCTCGTAGGTATCGAGCTGCGCGCGCTGGAGCCGTCCGGAATAATCAACGTACGCAACCTTGGTTTCGGAATAGAACTCGTAGACTTCCCACCCGCCCTCGCGATGACCGTTGCCGGTCGCCTTGACACCGCCGAACGGAAGATGTGCTTCGGCCCCGATGGTGGGCGCGTTGATGTAGGTGATGCCGTTGTCGAGCTGCTGCACGGCGCGGAACGCCAGATTCACATCCTGGGTGTAGAGCGAACTGGAGAGGCCGTACTTCACGTCGTTATTGACCCGGACTGCCTGATCGAAGTCGCGAACCCGGATGACGCTCAGCACCGGACCGAAAATCTCTTCCTGCTCGAGCCGGCTCCCCGGTTTGACGCCGGCAAAAATCGTGGGCCGGTAGAACCAGCCGTTCGCCAGCTTGCCGCCCGGCCGCTTGCCGCCGGTCACCAGCTCGGCGCCCTCTTCCTGACCGATTTCGACGTACCGCTCGACCTTCTGGCGGGCCGCTTCGTGAATCAGCGGGCCCACATCGGTCCGCGGCTGACGGCCGTCGCCCAGACGAAGCGCTTCGACGGCGTCCTGCAGGCGCGCCAGGAACTTGTCGTGAATCTTGCGATGGAGAATGAGCCGGCTGGTGGCAGTGCAGCGCTGCCCCGTGGTGCCGAAGGCGCCCCAGAGCACCCCCTCCAGCGCCAGATCGAGATCGGCATCGTCCATTACGATCTGGGCGTTCTTGCCGCCCATCTCCAGCGACAGCCGCTTGTGCATTCGGCCGCAGGTTTCGCCGATGATGGAGCCGGTCTCGGTGGAACCGGTGAATGAAATGACCGGCACATCGGGGTGGGCCACGATGGCTTCGCCCGCTTCCTCGCCGCGGCCGTGCACCAGCTGGATCACTTCCGGAGGCAGACCCGCCTCGAGCAGAATTTCGACCAGCGAGGTAACCGTCTGCGGCACATCTTCCGACGGCTTGATGATGACGCTGTTTCCGCAGAGGAGCGCCGGGAACATCTTCCAGGTCGGGATCGCCATCGGGAAATTGAACGGCGTAATCAGTCCCACTACGCCGATCGGCCGCCGAAAGCTCATCGCCCATTTGGATCGCAATTCTGACGGAACCACCTTGCCGAAGAGCCGCCGCCCTTCACTCGAGGCGTAGTAGGCGGTGTCGATTCCCTCCTGCACATCGCCCAGCGTTTCGGCCAGCACCTTGCCCATTTCACGCGTCATGGTGTCGGCGATCTTTTCCTTCCGCGCCACCATGAGGTCGCCGACCCGGCGCAGCACATCTCCGCGAAGCGGGGCCGGCGTGTTGGACCAGATCTGGAACCCGCGCTGGGCCGCCCGCACAGCGCGGTTGACATCCTCGAGATCGGAATCGGGATAACGCCCTACGATATCCGAGGGATCGGCCGGATTGCGATTCTGGAAGTAGCGGCCGTTGACCGGTGCGACCCATTCACCATTGATGAAGTTCTGGTAAGTCTTTGCCATGAGATCCGGGTGTGGAAGGAATCAGGGATTGGCCGCCGGCGGAGCTGCAGCCGGACAGACCCAGGTGGCCCCGTGCGCGGCATAGCCGATTCGGGGAAGAACTTCGAGCGCGGCCAGCGCCAACAGCCAGAGCGACGCCAGCAGAACCAGCGTATGCGCCAGTCCGCGGCGATGCCGCCATGTTGTGGTCAGTGCCGAGAGCGCTACGATGAACACGACCGCGAGCACGGCAAGATAGAGCGCCAGTCCCCAGCCGCAGCTTCGGGCGTAGGGCCAGAACGGCAACGCGACCGAAGCAGCCATTACCAGCAGCACCAGAACCCAGGTGGCGGCGATGGCGCCGCGCCGAGGCGGCGCGGCGGCGGGGTGTATCGCCGGTGCGGCCGGTGCGGCCGTCGCACCACGGGGCAGCGGCGCCGGCGCCGCGGGCTGCCCCGCCGGCATTTTGGCCATGGCGCGATCGATCTCCGCCATCTCCTTGTCCCAGTCGCGCGGTGCGTCGCTCATGAGGCGGACTCCCGGCTCAGGCCGTAGCGCTCAATTTTCTTGTAGAGATTGGAGCGCGGCATCTTGAGGGTGCGCGCGGTCTCCGAAACATTCCAGTCGTGCTCCAGCAGCTTGGCCTGGAGAAACGCCTTCTCCGCTTCCTGCTTGAAAGTCTCGAACGTCCGACTCCGAAAACTGTCGGCCACGGTGGCGACGGCTTCGCCGTTGGGAAGAATCCGCTCGATGTCACCGGCGGTAACCATCCGCTCCGGAGCCAGAATCAGCAGCCGCTCCACGGCATTGCGAAGCTCGCGCACGTTGCCGGGCCAGGCGCGCTGCTGCAGCCGCTGGAGCGCCTCTTCCGTGAAGCCGCGGCCGTTGACGCCGGCGCTGGCCGCCAGCCGCTCGGTGAAATGCGCGACCAGCGCGGGAATGTCTTCCAGCCGCTCGCGGAGCGGCGGCACCGGAATCTCGACCACGTTGAGCCGGTACAGCAGATCCTCGCGAAAACGATTCTCGGCGATCTCTTCGGCCAGATCCTTGTTGGTTGCCGCCAGGACCCGCACGTCCACCTGAATCGCGCGGGAACCCCCGATCCGCGTCACCACACCCTCCTGCAGCACTCGCAGCAGCTTGGCCTGGGCGGAGAGCGACATGTCGCCGATTTCGTCGAGGAAGAGCGTGCCGCCGTCGGCCTGCTCGAACTTGCCGGCCCGATCGGCAAAGGCGCCGGTGAACGACCCCTTCATGTGGCCGAACAGTTCGCTTTCGATCAGCTCGGACGGAATGGCCGCGCAGTTCACTTCCACGAAGGCGTGCCCCCGGCGGGGCGAGACTTCGTGGAGCGCCCGCGCCACCAGCTCCTTACCGGTGCCGTTTTCGCCGGTGATCAGGACCCGCGCGCCGGTGGGCCCCACCTTGGTGATGAGGTCGCGAACCCGGCGCAGCGCCACGCTGTCTCCCACCATGGCGTAGCGGTCGTCGACCGCTTCGCGCAGGCGGGCGTTCTCGCCCTGCAGCTCCCGATGCGCCAGCGCATTGCGCACCGTCACCAGGAGACGGTCGGTGTCGAGCGGTTTTTCCAGAAAATCGAATGCGCCGCGCTGGGTCGCTTCTACGGCGGTAGCGATGGTGCCATGCCCCGAGATCATGACGATCTGCGCGCCGGGGTCGAGATCGCGCAGCCGGCTCAGCGTTTCCAGTCCGTCGAGCCCCGCCATCTTGACGTCGAGAAATACCAGATGCGGCCGGAACTCGGGATAGACCGTGATCCCTTCCCCACCGGATGCAGCGCCGCGGACCTCCATTCCCTCGTACTCCAGCACCTGCTTGAGGGCCTGGCGGATTCCCGGCTCGTCGTCGATGATCAGCACACGATGACTCATCGCGGGGATGCTCCATACAGCGTGACGCCATCGGGATGGATCCGTAATCCACTCACACCCGATGGCAGGGTGACCGGCAGAGTATGGCGGGCGGAATCGCCCAGCGCCTTCTCCACCAGCTTTGGTACAACGTCCTTGGGGAACGGAAAGTTGCGAATCTCCAACTGGCGCACGTCCCACTCGGCGTGCCCCGGTCCGGTCATCCGCACCGGCCCGCCGGCTACGATCGGCTCATGGTCTCGCAGTGCGATTCCGAACGGCCCCACCAGTTCGCGCGGCAGCCGCCGAGTGTCCAGGATGGCCCGGACCTGCACGGTGCCCTCTCCCAGTCCCACCTGCAGGGAATCGAGCCGCCCGCGCACCGTCTGGTCGAGCCCCGCCCCCAGCAGCGACGCCATCTCACCGGCGCTGAGCGTGATCGAATCCGCCCGGTTCCGGCGGAGCGAATCGACCCGCAGCCTGGCGCTGCGCAGCCCGGATTCGCTGGGCCGGCCGATTTCGTGCACCGCCTCGGGCGCGCCCAGCTTCCGCGCGCCCGGAAGCAGTCGGTCCCGATACAGCCAGGCGGCGGCACCCGCCCCGATGATGAGCAGCACAACCAGCAGCTTGAACGGCCAGGTGATGCAACCCATCGATCAACCTACCAGCGTAAAGGTGTGCACCGGGATGTAGTCGGGTCCGTCCGCCCCCGCTCTGCTTTCATAAAGTTCCATCCGTTCGAGCAGAAACGGCAGATCCAACGATCGCGACGCCAGCGTGGCGCCGGCGGTTGTTGGCAAGTGGCTGCCGTGACGCACTCGAGCGAGTGTGATATGAGGCCGGAACGGTCGGCCCTCGGGCACAAACCCCAGCGGCTTGCTGGCTTCCTCGATCCGGTGCGCCAGTACTTCCAGCGCAGGCGGGGCATCCACCGCCGCAAATACTACTCGCGCGCGCCGGCCGCCCGGCAGCGTGTCGAGCCCGGTCACGGCGCCAGCGATCGGGCCGATTCCATCGACGGTCGGCTCCAGCGCCGCACCAAGAGATTCCACCTGATGCACCGGAGTCTCACCGTAGAACTTGAGGGTGAGATGCAGACGATCGGACCGAACCCATCGCACCGGCCAGTCGTTTCGTTTGAGATCGGCCATCCGCTCCGCGAGCGCGCTGCGTACTGCCGCGGGCATCGGCAGCGCCGCAAAGAGCCGCATCAGCCGCCGACAGCTCTCTGGAGGTCGAGCAGCGCGCCGCGGCGATAACCCTTCGGGTCCAGCGACACCTCGGCAAACCCGATTTCGCCGAAGCGCGCCTGAATCTGGTCCCAGATCGCTTCGATTTTGGAAAACTCGGATGGGACCGCTTCGATCCGGGCCAGCCGATCGAGGTGGCGTACCCGAAGGTCGCCGCTGATCCCCTTGCCGCGGAGAAATTCCTCGGCCAGCTCCACCTGGCGGAGCCGCTCGGGGGTAACGCTGAGCCCGTATCGAAGGCGGCTGGCCAGACAGGGCGAGCCGGGCGCGTTCCAGTTGGGGAGCCCAAGCTCGTGCGCGGCGGCTCTCACCTGATCCTTGCCCCAGCCGAGTTCGAGCAGCGGCGAACGAATCTGCCGTTCGGTGGCCGCGCGG
>DASSTY010000339.1:0-3251 GCA_035707585.1 Gemmatimonadales bacterium | reverse complement strand
GGCGCCCCCGGTCACCTGATCTTCAACCCAGAGCGCTCGCTGAATCGGCCGCTGTCGATACACACTACCGAACGCCTGCGACGTCAACTCGTAGCTGTAGTAGTCAACCGAGTAGTTGGTGAAGTTACCGCCAACCGTAATGTGCTGATTCCGCCCTGAGTCCCAGCCGAGACTGCCGCCGCCGACCCAGCGGTGCTCGTGGATCAGCTCCAGCCGGCCCACCGGCCCGCCGCGCTCGCTGAAGCCTTCCAGACCGTATGCATTGTTGCGAAACTGATCGATCAACGCGTACTGGCTGGTGCTTCGCAGATCGTATGGCGAAATCCGGCCCGCGGTATTGTTCACCAATACGTTGTTCAGCAGCTCGTCATCGATCGGGAACGACTCGAAGTCCCAGCGAAAATCCAGCGGCGAAATCAGGAAGCCCCCGGTGGGGTCAGCGGTATCGAGCGCGCCGGTGGGAGTGAGCGGGCCGGAGATGAGCCGCTCATGCTGGGCCGAGAGAAACGCGTTCAGCTCGACCGCCCCGCCGCGCCGCCGGTCGAACCGCTGATTCCAGGTGATTCCGTACACCCCGGTGGCGCCCCGCTCACCGAACTGCTGATCGTTGTTATACAGGTTCTGGTAATCGAACAGCCGCCGCTGGCGCTGAGTGCCCAGCGCCACGAAGCCGAGTCTCCCATTATCGCCAATCGGGTAGTCGGCCCGGCCCAGCCACTGGTACGATGACACCGCGCTGTTCGGGATTCTCACTCCGTGGCAGTCGGCGCCGAAGTTGTCGGAGATGCCGGGATTGCTGCTGCCGCTGAACTGATCGCAGTCGCCGCGGTAGACGGCAAAGTTCTGGATTGGCACCTGCAGCCCGTCGGCGTCGACGGTGGTGTCCACCCCGGCGGCCACGAAGAGAGGCGATTTCTCCGCATCAAATCCGCTGGCCGCCGATTTCTGCCCTTCCAGCACTCCCGACATGAACACCCGCAGCTTTCCGATCGGGCCGCCCAGGTGTGCCTGGAGGCGATTGAAGCCGAGACTGTTGGGGCCGATGTTGTCGGTGCCGTACCGGGCGGAGGGCTGCCAGGTGCTGTCACCGCCGCGGGTATTCAGCAGGATCACTCCGCTGCTGGTATTGCCGAACTGCGCGGCCAGCGGCCCGGTCATGACACCCGCTGCACTCACGGCGTTGGTACCCACGGTCGACATCGGCGCCGCAGTGAGGGCCGCCAGCGCTGCGTTGATGTGCCGCAGCCCCGGCGAAATCGGAATCCCGTCGAGGTACACCGCGGCATCGGCGGGATCACCGCCACGGAGCGAGAGGCCGGTCGAATCGCCGTTCACACCGGGCACCAGCAGCAGCGCATCGTCCACCCGGTCCACCGGAAGCTGGTCGATCAGCAGCCCCGGAATCACGGCGCTGGTGGTGACCGGCGGGGGTGTGGTATCTGCCGCCACGCGACGCTGAGCGGCCAGAGAACCTGCGCCGCACGTCATGATCACGCCCAGGGCCACGATCGATCGGGCCGCACGGAGACAGCCGGGACCCTCAGCGGGTCGACGCATTCAGATCTCCCGATTGTGAGAGGCAGGGGAATTGGCAATCTAACAGACGGTACCGCTCAGCGAGAGGTATACTTGGGTATGCCTTCCCGATTGCTCAGCCGTCTGCTGGCGGGTGCCGGATTTCTCTCGGGCGTCTCGCTGCTCGATGCGTTCGGCGTTGAACCCCGGACAGTTCTCGTCACCGAACATCAAGTCGCCTTGCCAGCGCTGCCGAGCGCGCTCCAGGGCGTTCGGATCGCGGCGGTGACCGATACTCATCTCCCGCGTAACCGGCGCGTGGTTGACGATGCGCTGCTGCAGCTCGAGCAGATCCGTCCCGACCTGATCGTGCTGGTGGGCGACATCTGTGAGCGGCCCCGCGGTGAGGGCGCCCTCACCGCATTCCTCGGCGCGGTTTCGGCGCTGGCGCCGGCGGTCGGCGTGCTGGGGAACTGGGAGTATTCGCGCGGGCTGGCGCAGGGCGGGGGAGCGGCTCGCGCGTACGCTGCCGCCGGTATTCCGCTCCTGATCAATCAGCATCTGAAAATTCCGATTCGCGGCGCCGCGCTGGAATTGATCGGTCTCGACGATCCGGTGAAGGGAAGCCCCGACCCCGCAGCCGCGATGGAGGGCGCCGATCCGGATGTGCCGCAGATCTGGCTGCTGCATGCCCCCGGTTTCGTGGATCGGCTTCCGCCGGCCGGCGGGGCCGCTCGCCTGATTCTGGCGGGACACACCCACGGTGGTCAGGTCTGCCTGCCGACCGGACCTCTGGTGCTGCCGGAATGCACCGGCCGATATGTGGCTGGCTGGTATCAGACCCCGGCGGGACCGATCTACGTATCGCGCGGGGTGGGAACCAGCTCGATTTCGGCGCGCTTCTTCTGCCCGCCGGAGCTGCCGGTCTTTACACTGACGGTCAAGTGAGCAGTTCGCCGCGGAGCACCGTTACCGCCTGCCCCCGCAGCAATACGCGATCGCCGGCCAGTTCCACGCCCACCACTCCGCCGCGCGCCGATGCCTGATAGCCGGTCATCGAACTGCGTCCCAGTTTGGCGGCCCAATACGGCGCCAGCCCGCAGTGCGCCGATCCGGTGACCGGATCTTCCGGGACGCCAACCGCCGGGCCAAAGAAGCGGGAGACGAAATCGTACGCCGGATCGGCGGAACGCGCGGTCACGATGACGCCGCGAGTGGGGAGCCGCGCAATCTGGTCGAGGTTGGGCTGCAGTGCGCGTACGGTGGCGTCGCTGTCGAGCTCCACCAGCAGGTCCATGCGGTTCTTCGAAACGGCCACCGGAGTGGCGGCGAGCGCCTCGGCGAGCCCGGGCGGCGGTGGAATCAGGTCGGGAGCGGCGGCGGGAAAATCGAGCTCGATGGCGCTGCCAGTTCGCCTGGCGGTGAGCAGGCCACTCAGCGTATGGAACCGGGCAACGGCATCATTTGCCAGGTGGCCATCCTGATACAGCAGGTGGGCACTTGCCAGCGTGGCGTGGCCGCAGAGATCGACTTCGACGGCAGGAGTGAACCACCGCAAATCATAGGCGCCGTCACTCCGCCGCCGGAGGAACGCGGTTTCCGCCAGGTTCATTTCGCGCGCCACCAGCTGCATCCAGTCGGCGTCGCGCTCGCGGGTGAGCAGGCAGACACCGGCGGGATTGCCCCCGAACGGTGCTGTGGTAAAGGCGTCGATTTGAACGATCGGCTGCCCGGAC
>DASSTY010000338.1:0-4385 GCA_035707585.1 Gemmatimonadales bacterium | reverse complement strand
AGAGCGATACCGCGGCGCTCGGCACCTCCGGCCGCAGCGGGCTCGCGATTCACGCCACCAGCGGCACCATGACCATGCGCCGGGGCGATCGCATCCTCGCCATCACCGCCCCGCTGCCGAACGATTCGCTCAGGGCGATGATCCGCCGCCTCAACGCGGAGCTGCGTACCAACCGCTAGCCGGCTCAAATCCGCGATGCCCCAATCAAAGACCCCCGAGGCCGCATGGCTCCGGGGGTCTTGAACTATTGCCTGCCGATGACGCCTAGCCCAGATCCTTCTCCACGTCGGCGTCGGAGAGGAACTCGGCGGTGGCTTCTTCGTGGTCGTAGATGTCGGCCACTTCATGGTGATGATGCGCCGTCTCGCGGTGCAGCGTGATCATGGCGAGCCGCGGCGAAATCATCGGGAAGCTCCGCGCGAAGAGCGCGTAGCTCAGCAGGAAGAACCCGGCAAAGAGCGCGGTGCTGCCGACTTCAGGCAACCCCAGCTCAGGGCCCGGCGCACCGGTCACGCTCGGCATGACCAGAAGGTACCGCTCCAGCCAGAGCCCGCACAGACTCACCAGCGCGAAGAAGCCAAGACTGATCGGATTCTTCTTCGGTGCCGCGCCCAGCAGTCCGATGAACGGAATCAGGAAGAGCCCCAGGAACACCCAGCGGCCGATCGGCAGCCACGGTCCCCACAGCCGGGCGAATACGAATCCAGTCTCTTCGGGGATGTTGCCGTACCAGATCACCAGGTACTGCGCCCACATCAGATAGGCCCAGAACACGGTGAAGCCGAAGCAGAGCTTGCCAAGGTCGTGCCGCTGCTTGGGCGAGACCAGGTCGGCGATGCCGAGATGATCCTTCCCGTACGCCATGGTGAGGGCCAAGAGCGTGTGCCCGCCCAGGAAGGCGCCCATCGTCACAAAGCCGCCCAGCAGCGTGGAGTACCAGTGCGGCTGGAGTGCCATGACCATGTCGAACCCGACCAGCGTCATCACCGCACCGAACACCACACAGTACGATGGAGCCAGGTGGCGAAGCCGGAAGTCGTGCCACGCCTGACCGAGATCAGACGGATCGTAGTTGGCGGTGCGCCGTTCGTAGGCCTGGCGCCGGGAGCCCGACACCGCCGGAATCGCGGCGGCCATGTCGGGGACCATGTTGGCATGGACGAACTTCCAGCCCAGCCAGAACATCCCGCCGACCGTCACCAGGAGGCGGCCGAACATGAAGCCGTGCGAGAGCCAGAACTGCTTGCCCGGCGAGAAGCCCGGCATCTGCGACTGCATGTGTCCGTAGATGTGCGGGTAGCCGACCGTAAAGATCAGGATCAGCCCCACAAACGACAGCGGAAAGAAGCTGACCGCCGCCTCGGCAAACCGGACCATCACGCCCGACCAGTTGGCGTTGGTCACCTTCTGCACGGCGGAGAACGCCACGCTGCCCGCGGCCAGACTGGTCCAGAAGAGCCAGTTGACCATGAACATCTGCCAGGCGCGGTCGGCCGCGGCGCCAGAGAGACCACGGAAGAAAAACAGGACCAATCCCAGAATTGCGAGGCCGCCGCCCAGCCCCAGGAACGCCTGATAGCGGCCGCTTACCGCGTGAACGGCAATCCGCTCGCGGAGATCCCGATCGGGAATCACTGGGCGCCTCCCGCCGGCGCCGGGGCCTGCTGCTGAAGCTTCCGAACGTGTTCGACGATGGCCCAGCGATCGATCGGGGCGTAAATCTTGTCGCCGTATCGCGGCATGATGCCTCGGCCGTAGCGGATGATACTGTAGATGTATCCGTCGCTGAATGCGCGGGCGCGCGCGGTCAGCAGAGAGGGCGCACCCAGCTTGACGCCCACCAGTCCGTTGCCCGAGCCGTCCTGGCCGTGGCAAACCGAGCAGTAGGTGTGGAACATCGTATCGCCGCGCGCCTCGATGGTCTCGGGCACCGTCGGCACGTCGGGGCCCGGCGGGGCAACCGCCCCGGAATCACCACCGGCAAACGGATTGACCAGCCGGTCGGCGTGGGTGGTGTTCCCGACAGCCCATTCCTGCTCGTAATCGACTTCGGCGCCGGTGATCGGCACCGAACCCGGCGGCGTCTCCCGCGGCACCGCCGCCGTCTGATACGGATGGATGTAGCGCGCCGTGATCATGTGGTCGAACCAGGGAATCGCATGCATCAGCGCGTCGGGCGAGGGGACGTCGTAATACCACCACTGACATCCGGCCAGGCCCAGGGTACCGGCGGCCACCAGCGCGAGCCGGAGTTTACGCCACGTCATTACGCACCTCCACCGCTCCGGCGTCGTGCAGCATCTGCTCGATGGCAGGCACCTGAGGCGCGCCGGCCGGGACGAAAATCCCGATCATGTTATCGCTGTATCGGGGGTCGTACATGATCTTGCGGCGGGCCTTGATGGCGGAAAGCAGCCCCAGCCCGAAGAGCGTGGCCAGCGAGCCGAGCAGAATGGTCAGCTCGAACGCGATGACCACGTAGGGCGGAATCGAGGGCATCGGCTTGCCGCCGGTGAGGGTCGGCCAGTCGATCGCCATCCAGATGGTCATGCCAAAGCCGGCGGCGCACCCGGTCACGCCGCCGACCAGGGTGAAGAGGCGCACCGGGCTGACCTTGTGCTCCATCGCCTCTTCAATTTCATGATTCGGGATCGGGCTGTAGACCGTGAGATCACGGAACCCGCGCGACCGCAGCTCCCGAATGGCATCCACCGCCGCATCGGTATGGAGAAAGGAGCCGAGCACCCCCGGCACCACCTTGCGCAGACTCGGCATCAGTGCGCCCTCCGCTTCCGTGGCGTCGGGATCATCTCCTTGATCTCCTGAATGGCGACGATCGGGAAGTTCTTGGCAAAGAGGAGGAACCACATCCCGAACCAGCCGAAGGAGCCGGCCAGGATGCCCCAGTCCGCCCAGGTCGGCGTCAGCACGCCCCATGCCCACGGCACATAGTCGTTGCTGAGCGACGACACGATGATGACCCACCGCTCGAACCACATCCCGATATTGATGAAGATCGAGAGCACGAACAGGGAGGTAAGGTTCTGCCGGATCTTCCGGAACCAGAGCAGCTGCGAAATCAGCGCGTTGCAGGTGATCATGGTCCAGCCCGACCACCACTGCGGCCCGAACGGACGCATCCAGAAAGTGGTCTGCTCGAAGGTGTTGCCGGAGTACCAGGCGATGAAGTACTCCATGCTGTACGAGTAGAACAGCAGGCACCCGGTGAGCAGTGTGAGCTTGGCCAGGTTATCGAAGTGATAGGTGGTGATCATGTGCTCCAGGCGGAGATACTTCCGGAGCGGGATCATCAGGGTGAACACCATGCCGAGGCCGGAGTAGATCGCGCCGGCCACGAAGTAGGGTGCGAAGATGGTGGTGTGCCAGCCGGGAATCAGCGAAACGGCGAAGTCCCAGGACACCACCGAGTGGACCGAGAGCACCAGCGGTGTGGCCAGCGCGGCCAGATAGAGATAGGCTCGCGAGTAGTGGCGCCACTGGATGTCGGTACCCTGCCAGCCGGCCGATGTCATTTCGTAAATCTTCTTGCGCCACCCGGTCGCCTTGTCGCGCACCGCCGCGATATCGGGAATCAACCCCAGAATCAGGAACAGCGTCGAGACGGTCAGGTAGGTGGAGATCGCAAAGACGTCCCACAGAAGCGGCGACCGGAAGTTAGGCCAGAGGAACCGCTCGTTGGGGTACGGCAGCAGCCAGTAGAAGATCCACTGGCGCCCGATGTGGATGATCGGGAAGAGCCCGGCGGTCATGACCGCGAACACGGTCATCGCCTCGGTGGCGCGGTAGACCGCGGTCCGCCAGGGCGATCGGAACAGAAAGAGAATCGCCGAGATCAGCGTTCCGGCGTGACCGATACCGACCCAGAACACGAACGTGGTGATGAACACGCTCCAGAAGGCCGGCGGATTGTAGCCGGCGTGCCCCAGACCGTCCTTGACGATGATGAGAAACGTCACCAGCCCCACGATCAGGAAGAACACCGCGCCCGCCAGCAGCATGTAATAGCCGCGAGTGGCGGTGCCGAGCGTTCCCACGACATCGCGGGTGACCTCGGCGTGGGTCTGGGTATGGATCAGTTTTGGGGGCGCGGTCGGTGCCGCGGTCGGTGCGACGACGGCCATTGCTTACGCCTCCGTCCGGTGCTGGACTTTGGCCAGGTAGGTAATCGCTGGCCGGGTGTTGAGTTCCTCGAGGATGAAGTAGCCCCGGGAATTGAGCTTGGTTTGCCGTACCGCCGCGTTGGGGTCGCGAACGTTCCCGAATACGATGGCCGACGACGGACAGGCCTGGGCACAGGCAGTGGTGAATTCGCCATCGCGCAGCGGCCGCTTCTCTACCGCCGCCTTGTTCTGGTGGTAGCGAAT
>DASSTY010000337.1:0-6695 GCA_035707585.1 Gemmatimonadales bacterium | reverse complement strand
ATAGCCGAGTTCCTTGACGACGCCGGCCAGCTCATGTCCGGGAATGGGAGGTGTTCGGTCACGGCCGAGGCGATCAGTCCAGGTGGACGGCCAGGCAAGCTCAGTGGGGACGAACCCCGACGCATGGACCTGAACGATGACATCGTTTATCGCCGGTCGCGGGTCGGGCCGCTCCACCAGTTTCATTCCAGCAGCTCCCGCCGCCTGATCCGTTACCACGATCGCCTTCACCGATCGCCTCCCGGCTCAGCGCCCGGAGCCTTGCGGCTCACGCCTCGGCAGAACCCAATTAGGCCGAGGGAAGTGGCAGGTGTACCCCTCGGGATACCTCAGGAGATAATCCTGATGCTCCGGCTCGGCCTCCCAGAAATCGCCGGCCGGCTCCACTTCGGTGACGACCTTGCCGCCCCAGAGGCCGGAGGCGTCGACGTCGGCAATCGTCTCTTCGGCGACTCGCTGCTGCTCGTCGTCGACATAGAAGATCGCCGAGCGGTACGACCGGCCGATGTCCCCGCCCTGACGGTTCCGCGTCGTGGGGTCGTGGATCTGGAAGAAATACTCCAGGATCCTCCGGTAGCTCGTCTCCGCCGGGTCGAAAATGATTTCAATCGCCTCGGCATGATCGCCATGATTGCGATAGGTCGCATTGGGAGTATCGCCGCCGGTGTAACCGACCCGAGTGGAAACCACCCCGGGCAGCTTGCGGATCAGGTCCTGCATCCCCCAGAAACAGCCTCCGGCGAGTACAGCGCGCTGATGCATACTAGACCTCTTCAACCTGGGCGAGATACTCGCCGTAGCCTTCGCGCTCCATGTCGTCGCGATGAATGAACCGGAGTGCCGCGGAATTGATGCAGTAGCGGAGACCGCCGCGATCAGCCGGGCCGTCGTTGAAGACATGGCCGAGGTGGCTGTCGCCGTGGGCCGATCGGACCTCGGTCCTGATCATCCCATGGGAGGTGTCCTGCAACTCGTCGATGTTTGTGGGAACGATCGGCTTGGTGAAGCTGGGCCACCCGCAGCCCGACTCAAACTTGTCGGATGATGCAAAGAGAGGCTCGCCCGAGACGATGTCCACGTAGATGCCAGGCTCCTTGTGATCGTTGTATTTCCCGGTGAACGGTCGTTCAGTGGCCGCTTCCTGCGTGACGCGCCGCTGTTCTTCCGTCAGCCGATCGATCGCCGCCTGCGACTTTCCATATTCCATGATCAACCTCCAGACTTCGTTTGAGAGCCGAGCTCAGTGCGCTCGGCTTTCGAGGCCGGACCTGCGGCCGGGCCGCCGGCCCGGCTTATAGGATGATAATCGTTTCGGTGGGTACCGCTGGAATAACAAAGAAGATTCGATTCGGGTTCCAGCCGGCGGGGCGACTGGCTCCGCGGCGGGTGCTCTAGGCCGACGCCGACGCCTGCAGGAAGCTCCGGAGATCGGCCTCACTCAGCTGCGGCTCGCCCGGCGAGACGTGGCTCAACCGCCCGGCTTTCATCCAGCTCTCCAGCTCACCCACCAACTCGAAGAGATGGTCGAACGAGTCCACCACGAACAGGAGTGGCTGGTAGTGATCGATTTCGAAGTACTGATTGATGACCCACTCCAACTGGATGGGATAGCGCTGCACCTCGGGCGACTCGATACAGTGCTCCAGTTCGCCGTAGGAGCTGAGCAATCCGCTGCCGTACGCCTTGAGGGTGCCGTCACTTCCCCGCATCAGCCCGAACTCGATGGTAAACCAGAAAAACCGGGCCATCGCCTTCACGATGCTGGTGAGCTGATGGATCTTCTCGTCTTCATCGCTGATGCCCGCCACGATTTCGGCGGCGGTGTGCGCGCAGTCGCCGAACCGAACCAGCGTCTCCGCGAAGGCCCGGTCAGTATGCATCGGCACGTGGCCGGCGATGTCGTGGAAGATGTCGGGCTCGGGCAGGTAGTCGAGCGTGGCGCCGTCGCGGATGGTGATGGTCGTCGGGAAGTCGCGATTGCGGAGGCAGTCGAAAAAGAGGAACGCGGGAACATACCCGCTCACCGGCTTGGCCTTGAAGCCGGTGAGCGGGCTCAGAAATCGATTGACATCTTCCAGTCGGGGCACCCGCTCGGGATCGAGACAGAGATTGTCGATTCCCTGGAGAAACCGCTCGTTGGCATAGCGGCGCCAACGATCGCCCATCCGGGCGTAGAGCCGCCGCCAGGCCTCGTGGTTGGCTTCGGTGTACAACTCATACGGCTGATGGATGTAGAGCTGCCCGGTGGCCTGGGCCTGCTCGATGAACGGTGCCTTGGTCGTCGTGAGGCCAGGGCCGGCCCCCGTCTCCAGTTGTGCGTCGATCATCGAAACCTCCCGGGCGCTCTCGCCCGCTTCACCGTTACTTCCCGGAAGCGCTCCCACCAGCAACACTGTAACGCCAGCTCACGATTCCGGCACCCTGGGCCTGGACACTGATATCGTGGGTTTCACCCTTGGCGAGCGCCGGAATAGTGACGTTCTGGCTGGCGACCGGGTTCCCCGCCTTGTCGAGGAACTCGAACGTCACCGTCACCGCCTTGGGCTTGATGGCAGTGCCGGTCGGCGTCAACGCATCGCGTCCGGTCGCGGTCCCCGCCAGGGTGGCGCCGTTGGCGCTCGGCGTGAAGGCACTGACCCGGAGATCGACCGGGAGCCCGAGAACCGTGTTCACCACCTTGGTGCGGGTGGCCAGATCACCGGTTTCCCGATAGCCCTCCGCCAGGAATTTCTGGGCATTCTCATTGAGCGGCTCCAGCGCCGTGAGCTGCTTGGCCACTTCCGCCAGCTTGGCGCCGTTCTTCAGCGCCAGATAGGTGTTCGCCGCCAGTGAGAGGGCGTCGTGATTGTTCGGTTCGTTGGCCAGCAGCTGAGTGAGCAGCTGCGCCGCTTCGTCGTACTTCTTGGCGTTGTATCGCTCCACTGCCACGTTGTACGCATCGCTGGCGCCGCCCGGTGCGCCGTTGTCGGCCGAGAGCGCGCCACTCTTGATCAGCTCATTCTCGAGCGCCGTGGCGCTGTCGGCCATCCCGGCGGCCCGGTACGCATTCACCAGCGCCTTCTTGCCGTCGGGCTCGTTGGGCTGGGCCTTGATGAACTCATGAAGCAGCGGAATGGCCTCCTTGGGCCGATTCAACTGCAGGAGTCCCAGGGCGCCGAAGAACTTGGCCTTGTTGGTCAGTTCCGCCTTGCTGCTGTCGCCCGCCGCCGCCTTGGCGGCGCGCTCGAAGTACGCCACGGCGGTGTCCATCTTGCCGGCGTTGTACGCGATGGTGGCCAGATAGTAGGGCGCCTCCGGCTTCTTCGGAGCCATGTCACTCGCCTGCCGGAACAGCACTGCCGCACTGTCGTCGTGGTGCGCCTTCATCTGACCGATGCCAGGATTGACCAGGCCGATGTACGCGATTCCGCGAAGCTTGTCGATCTCGGCGGCGCACTGCGGCGCCAGCGCTTCGGCCTTGGCCAGCGAGCTGTCGCCACCCGCGACATCGCCCCGCATCAGGTCCACCCAACCGAGGAAATACCAGGCGGAGGCGCTCTTGCCACGATCGTTCTGGGTGATCGCCTCGGTGATCACCCGCTTGGCATCACGCAGCTGTCGCGCAGTGTTGGCCGGGTTGGTACCGGTGATGGCGCTCGAGAGATAGGTCCGGCCGCTGCTCACCTTGAAGTGCCCGGTGTTGCTCAGCGCGTCGCATTCCGGTGGATTGTACCGGCCGCCGACCCAGGTCTCCATCGCCACCCGCACGCTGTCGTTGAGCGATTCCTGGCTGGCATCCTGCTGCGCCGCGGCAGGCACCGCCATTACGGCCAGCAGCAACGCCGTGATCCCGATCTTGGTCATCTCAATCCTCGCGAATGCTGGGTCTCGGTGTACCGAACGATTCGGCCATCAATTGCAACTCCCTTGCCACCTCGTGGGCTGCCCGCCCGCTGCGGCGAGCCGCTGCCGCGACATCTTCGAACTCGGGTTTGTACCGCGGTCCGTCCGGCCCGCGAAGCACCTTCACCCGCACCTGCCCATCGGCGTAGTCGAGGGTGAGCTCGTGGCGCGGAAGCGTGATCCGCCCGGCCCGCGTTTGCCGCACGCCAGCGGTCGTGCTATGGCGGAATAGCGCGTCTGCCACCGACCCGGCCCGCGAAGGTGGGACGATCACCTCGATGCGGAAGCCGGTGCGCCCCTTTTTCATCTGGGTGCTCCAGAGGCTCACATCGAGCGCCCCGGCCCGGGTAAGCGCCTCCCTCAGCGGTTCCAGATATTCCGGGCTCAGGTCGTCGACGTCGGTGGCGAGGATCACGACTTCCTGGGCCTCGCTCGCCGGTTCGCCCAGCCAGATCCGAAGCGCGTTGGGATAGCCGGCCGGGTTCCTGCCGCCCGCACCCCATCCACTCGCAACCGGGCGCCACTGCTCGGGCGCAGGAGCGCTCGTCAGCACCCGAAGCAGCGCTGCCCCCGTCGGAGTGGTCGCTTCGCCCTCCACGGGCCCCTCAGGGCCGATTTCGAGCCCCTCCAGCAGTATCGCAGTCGCCGGAGCCGGCACCGGGAGCACACCGTGGGCGGCGTTCACCCACCCTGATCCAACAGCCAGCGGCCGGGTATGGATCCGATCGATCCCCAGCTGCTCGAACCCTTCGATTGCGCCGACTATGTCCACCAGAGCGTCGAGTGCCCCCACTTCGTGGAGGACCACCTCGTCGGCGGGCTGTCCATGTACCCGCCCCTCAGCTTCGCCCAGCAGTCGGAACGCCTGAGTCGCCCGCGAGCGAACCCACTCCGACAGCGGCGCCCGTTCAACCATGGCGATGAGGTCGCCGATGCGCCGATGGCCATGGTCATGGCCGCCGTGACCATGCTCGTGGCCGTGTACATGACCGTGGTGGTCGCCGGCGTCGGCCGGGCCTTCGCGGCGGCCTCCCGGAAGCGTCACATGCACCTTGGTGGCCTGGATGCCGCACCGTTCAGCCGGCTCGATCTCAACGGTTACTTCAGGGATGCCCAGCCGAGCTGGCAGTCCGTGGAGCCAGTCCGGCGCCGCTCCCACGGCTATCAAGGCGCCCAGCAACATGTCGCCGCTAACCCCAGCGGCCGGGTCGATCAGAGCGAAGCGACCGTCTGGCATAGACTTATAAATATGGTTCAGGAATGACCGGCAGGCAAATCGGCGGGAGACCGATAGAGCCAGCCAGCCCCGGTGTTGAACAGGACGATCTGCTCCTCCGGTTGAATCACACCGTGGGCCTTGAGGTGATTGACCGCAGCCACCGTCGCGCCGCCCTCCGGAGCCAGATCGATACCCTCCCAGCGGGTCACCTGAGCTGCCGCCTGGCTCAGCTCTTCGTCGCTGACAGCCACTGCGGCGCCGCCGCTCTCGCGAAGGGCGTTGAGCATCAAGCGGTCTCCCAGCGGGCCGGGAACCCGGAGTCCGCTGGCCACCGTCCACGGTTCTTCCCACGCCTGGCACCGTTCGGCACCCGCTTCGTACGCCCGCACGATCGGCGCGCAGCCGGTCGACTGGACGCTGTACATCCGCGGGAGCGGGCCGGTGACCCAGCCGGCCTCCAGCAGCTCCTGGAACGCTTTCCACATCCCGATCAGGCCGGTGCCGCCGCCGGTCGGGTAGATGATGGCATCGGGGAGCTCCCAGTTGAGCTGGAGGGCCAATTCCAGCCCCAGCGTCTTCTTCCCCTCGATTCGGTACGGCTCCCGGAGAGTCGAGAGATCCACCGCCCCGGTCTCTGCCGCGTAGGCCTTGGCGGCCTTTCCGCAATCACCAATGTGTCCATCCAGGAGGACAAGATCCCCGCCGTACGCGCGGATCTGACTCACAATGGTCGGCGGGGTCGTTCTCGGAGCGTAGACCCGCACGGAGAGGCCGGCCCGCGCCGAATAGGCCGACGCCGCCACACCGGCGTTCCCGGCAGTCGGGAGAACGAAACCGCTGGCGCCCGCCGCTACTGCCCTGGTGACCGCCGCCGAAATTCCCCGGGCCTTGAACGATCCGGTGGGATTGGCGCCTTCGTCCTTGATCCAGAGATCGTCGAACCCGAGTTCGCGACCGGTTCGATGCGCCGGCAGCAGCGGCGTATCGCCTTCACCGAGCGTGATCGGCTGCTCGTCCGGTTCGAGCGGAAGAAAAGTGCGGAACCGCCACATGCCGTGACGGCGACGGAGTTCCACCCGATCGCTCAAGGTTGGCTGGCGTCCGTCGTAACGGACCAGCCACGGCTGGCCGCAGGTTTCACAGACCGAGGCCTGTCCCTCGGCCGAGCGGGTCGCTCCACAGGCAGTACAGTTGAGAGTCCAATCCACGAGCCATTGCTCCTTGGTGATGGCCGCAGCCGGTGATCAGCGCCGGCTGCCGCGAAGGTGGTTCAGAATCCGTTCGGCCTGCTCGACCGAAAATCCGGGCAGCGCGGCAATTTCCGCCGGTGTCGCCGACTTCACACCCGCCAGGCTGCCGAAGCGCTCGATCAGCCGCCGCCGTTTGGTAGGCCCGATGCCGGGCACTTCCAGCAACTCGGATGTGATCGTTCGCTGGGTTCGGCGCTTGCGATTGTAGGCCACGCCGAATCGATGCGCTTCATCGCGCGCGCGCTGCAGAAGACGCAGCGACGGTGCCCGGCGGGACAGGCGGATCGGTTCGGAACGGCCCGGCACAAAGATCTCCTCTTCCCGCTTGGCCAGACTGACGAACG
>DASSTY010000336.1:0-2432 GCA_035707585.1 Gemmatimonadales bacterium | reverse complement strand
GGGATTCTCGGTCAGCAGGACCGGAAGGCTCCGCGGCATCGGCAGCTCACGGCGCTGGAGCTTCTGCCCGTCCACCACCATGAATTTCTCGCCACCCAGCTGCCGCGGCTGCGCAGGCCGTCGCTCGGCGCGCGGCACCGGTCCCCTGAAGCCGTGGGCGGTGCAGCGGACCCCGTCGCCATCGCGCTTGAGATACCGGCAGCGCACGTGGAGCACCGCATCGGCGTAGAGGTCGCCCTCGTCTTCCCAGAGCCGCTTGAAGGTGATGTGCTCCGTATGGCCGAGCAGCCAGGTCGCCTCGTGATCGAGCGATTCGGCTCCCTCCTCGAGCTCGCCAATCCGGAGTGTGACCGGAAGTGCCCGGCATTGGGACCCGAGAGCGTGACAGGGGGGTACGGCCATGAAGATGCCTCGACAAGGGAAATTCGTGAGCGGTGGGCTTGATTATAAGCCCGCGGGCACTAGGATGCACTGCGACGCGCGGGTCCGCCCCTTCAGGTTGCCCCGGGGTGGGTGTTACTTTGTGAAACGATTCACAAGGCCTACGGTCGACCCCGTGCGACGATCCCGTGTCGTTGAGCGGGCAACCATCCTGCAGAGGGAGGCAAACGAGCGATGCGTGTGAAGACGATGGTGGCGGGGCTCGCCGTGCTGCTGGCGGCCTGCGGTGGGGAGAAGGCCGGCAATCAGACACCGGCGGCAGATACGTCGGCTCAGGCCGCGGCGCCGAGCCAGCAGGCGGCGCCGGCGGCAGGTACCGGGACCGTCCACAATGTGAATATGGTCCTGGAAGGTGCCAATCAGTACAAGTTCGTACCCGATCACATCGAGATCCATCCGGGCGACAAGATCGTCTGGCACGACGTGAGCGGCGGCCCGCACAACGTTTCGTTCTGGGCGGACAGCATCCCCTCCGCTGCGGTCGATCCCCTCAAGGCCGCCATGCCCGATCAGGGTGCCGACCTCCAGGGTCCGCTCCTGACCGAACCCAATGCGACCTACGAGATCACCTTCGCCAATGTCCCGGCGGGGGAGTACAAGTACTATTGCCTGCCGCACCTGGCGTTCGGCATGCGTGGGACGATCACGGTCACCCAGTAACCAGGGCGGCTTCGGAATGCTGCGGGCTCGGCACTTCGCCGGGCCCGTTTCCGTTGGAGCCAGTCACCCGTCCCGCCACCCACGCCACCACCACTCCTACTGCCAGTCCCGCCAGCGCATCCACTCCGTAGTGCATCTGACAATAGACCACCGCGATCGTGAGGAGGATCGTGGGCACCGCCAGGATCAGCCCGATCCGTCGGGAGCCGCGCCACGCAGCCACCGCTGCCGCGAGCGTTGCCGCCACATGCGACGACGGGAACGCGGCTCCGTAGCTGCTGCCGCTCGCCAGCGCGCCGTAAACCAGCCGCGCCGTGATCGTTTCGACGAATGGCCCGGTCGGGCGGGGAAAGGCGTAATAGGGGCCCGCCACCGGAAAGAAAACGAAGAAGAGATAGCAGACGAAGAACGCCGCCATCACCGTAAAGACGAACTGGCGGAGCCCCAGCCAGCGCCGGTGCAGCGCAAACCAGAGCGCGGGCAGTGTCAGAATCAGATAGTACGAGAGATAGGCGCCATGCAGCACGGTCGACCAGAAGATGCTGGGATGGGTCTGCCACCAGGTTCGGCTGATCTGCGACCCGAAGAGCGCCAGCTCCCACCGCTGCACCGTCGCGTCGTGCACGGCGGCAGCTCCGCCGCCATTCAGCACATCCAGCCCGCTGTAGAGCCCTACCAGAAGGATCATCGGGTAGAGTTCGCGAATGGCACGCCCGGCCGGTCCCAGATCGGGGCGAGAGGCCAGCACCACCAGCAGCACGATGAGAACATGCGCCGCCAGCAGCCACCAGCAGCCGGGATACCGGGAAGCGCGAAGGATTACCGGCACGGTGACGATCGCGACATAGCCGAGCAGCAGGAACTCGACCGGCCGCAGCCGGGCCAGCCATTGGCGGATCAAAGCCATCCTGACTGGCGGTACCACCGGTACGTTTCCGCCAGGCCGGCCTCGACATCGTGAGCCGCGCGCCACCCGGTGGCTTCGGTGAACGGCGCCGGGTCACCGGTCCACGCCGGCTGGAAGAATTCGTTGGCCTTGTCGGCGGTGAGAATCGTTGCCTTGCCCGCCAGCTTCGCCGCAGTACCGGTAATCGTGAGCACGCCACGCCCGATGGCCGGCTGAATCGGAATCAGCCGGACCTTCCGCCCCATCGCCCCGCCAACTGCCCGCACCAGCTCGGCGCTGGTGACGATCTCCGGATGACAGGCGCAGAAAATCCGCCTGTGCACCGACGGTCCCGACGTGCCGGCCGCGATCAGCGACGCCGCCAGATCGGGCCCGTACACCAGCGACAGCTCCTGCGAGCCATCGCCGAATACCGGCGCAATTC
>DASSTY010000335.1:0-6028 GCA_035707585.1 Gemmatimonadales bacterium | reverse complement strand
CCACCCACATCTACATGGGTGACGTTGAATCCCATCTGGCGCAGTTCCACATAGTAGCGGCCGATCTCTTCCAGCCCCGCCTTGATGAAGCGGATGTCGGTGATCTGACTGCCCAGATGGAAATGCACCAGCCGCAGCCAGTCGCGGCGGCCTTCCTGTTCCAGCCGATCGAGCAGCCGGGTCAGTTCCACCGCGTTGAGCCCGAACTTGGACTTCTCCCCGCCGCTCTTGGCCCACCGGCCGGAACCTTCGGTGGAAAGCTTGATCCGCACCCCGATGGTGGGCTCGATCCGCATCTCGGCCGCGACTCGAAGCAGCACATCCAGCTCGTTGAGCTGCTCCAGCACGATCATCACCGTATGGCCCAGCCGCTGGCCCATCAGCGCCAGCCGCATGAACTCTTCATCCTTGTAGCCGTTGCAGATGATGAGATGCTCGGTGCTGGCGTGGAGACCCAGGACCGCCTGCAGCTCCGGCTTGCTGCCGCATTCCAACCCGACGCTGAACGGAGCGCCGAATTCGACGATTTCCTGGACCACGTGGCGCTGCTGGTTGACCTTGATCGGATAGACCGTGGTGTACCCGCCGTCGTAGCCGAATTCGTCGATGGCGCCCTTGAACTGGGTAGCCAGCGTGGTGATGCGGGTGCGGAGGATGTCGGAAAACCGGAGCAGCAGCGGGAGGCCGACGCCCTGGGCGTTGAGATCCATGGCGAGCTGGTACAGGTCGAGCCCGCGCGCCGGGTCGCCGTCGGGGTGCACCGTGACGTGCCCTTCCGCGTTGATCCGGAAGAAGCCGAGCCCCCACCCCGCCATGTTGTAGAGCTTCTCGGACTGCTTGATGGTCCATCCGTTGTTGGTGATCGCGCCGCTCCTGCTGGGGACGTGAGGCCGAAGTGCGCCAATTCTAATGGGCCGCCAAAGCGGTGGAAAGCGGCCCGGTTGGAGCGGGGGCGAGGCACCGACTCAGTGGCGCCGATGCGACAGCGGCGAAGGCGCCCCGCGCCGGTGCAGCAAGTGGCGCGAGTGGTCATTCGTCACAGTCGCGGAAGTAGCGTCCGGACCGCGAGTTGGGAGACTGCAATCGGTGTCATGGCGATTCCCGCCGAATGGCACGCTCGGCACGAAGCTGGCATCCTCTGCCGGCGCCGAGCCGCGGTCCGGTTCGGCGCACCTTAGTCAGCATCGTTCGCATTCAAGGGGGACTCAATGGTCGCTCCCAGTCTGATGTCGCATCGCCGATTCCCGCTCGCCTTGCGCGGCCGAGTTCAGGTGGCCTACGCCGAAGCCTGGGAGCGTCTCACCGATACCCACGTCGAGCAGGCTGCCCACTTTGCACGCCGGCTGCAGGGCCGGCTCGGCGCCGAGGACGCCCTGCTGCGCTACTTCCGCGAAGTCGCGGTGCCATCGCTGATGCAGGAGACGGTGCGGGCCCGGGCGTTGATCCGCCTGGCGCGGGCCGGGGGACCGCCCAGCGATGAAGAGAGCGGCACGCTGGAACTCCTGGGGCTGCTGCGGCCCGATCATCTGGTGGAGGCAATTCGCCGCCGCGCCCAGCTGGTGGAAGAAACCAACCTGGCATGCCGGCTGGCGGCGTCGCTGGCCGATGAGGCGATCTGTCTTACCCACGTCCGGAACGCCACCGCGGTGGCAGACCTGCTGGCCGACGAGATCTCGCGCGACGAAGCGATCATGCACTACATCCGCTGCTTCGACCTGCCCACGGTGCAGGCCCACATGGTGTTCCAGCGGAGTCTCGCCGAGGTCGCCGAGCGGCATCCGCTGCTGAGCGAGTCGCCGCTCGCCTGCATCCTCCCGGAACCGCTCCGCGCCGCGCGCCCCAGCCGCCCCGTCGCCGCGGCGTTCGAGCTGCAGGCCGTAGGACGGTAGCGAGAAGCGAGAAGCGGGGGCACTCCGAGCACCCCCGTTTCCCCTTTCCCCTTTCCCCTTTCTCGCTTCCCGCTTCCCGCCTTCCCGCCTTCCCGTCTTCCCGTCCTCCCGTCCTCCCCCCCATATTTCCCCCGTCCCAGACGGAGCACGCGCATGCGCTGGTCCTACCGGATCGGTCGGATCGCCGGAACCGATCTCAAGGTACATCTGACCTTCCTGCTGCTTCTGGCGTTCTTCGCGTGGGAAGGGTATCAGGTGGGTGGTGCAGCGGGCGCCGTCACCGAAAGCCTGCTGATTCTGGCGATATTTGCCTGCGTGGCGTTCCATGAGTTCGGCCACATCCTGATGGCCCGCCGTTTCGGAATCCGCACGCCCGACATCCTGCTGCTCCCGATCGGCGGCGTAGCCCGCCTCGAAAAAATTCCCGACGAACCCCGGCGCGAACTGGCGATTGCCCTGGCCGGCCCCGCCGTGACGCTCGCCATCGCGGTGGTGTTGTACCTGGTGCTCCTCGCCACCGGTCAGACCATCACCGAAGAATCGCTCAATGAGCAGGGACCGTTTCTGGTTCAGCTCATGGCGATCAATGTATTCCTGCTGCTGTTCAATCTGATTCCGGCGTTCCCGATGGACGGCGGCCGGGTGCTGCGGTCATTGCTCGCCACCCGGATGGGGCTGGTGCGGGCCACCAAAACCGCGGCGGCGGTGGGCCAGATGCTGGCGATCGGATTCGGGCTGGTGGCGATCTTCATGGCGTTCAACCCGATCCTCCTGCTGATCGCGGTGTTCATCTATTTCGGTGCCGGCGCGGAAGCGGCAGCCATGGTGACTCGCACGGTGGGCCGCGGCATCGTGGTGCAGCAGATGATGGTGACCGACTTCCGCACGCTCCGAGTCTACGCCACCCTGGCCGATGCCGCCGCGGCGCTGATGGAAACTGAACAGCGTGAGTTTCCCATCGTGGACAACGACGGCCGACTGGAGGGGCTGCTTACTCGCGACCACCTGATGCAGGGCCTGACCGCGCACGGCCCCGGCGCGACCGTGGGCCAGGTGATGACGGCGCACCCGCCCACTCTCACCCCCGAAGTGGGATTCGCCGAAGCGCTCCAGGCGCTCCGCAACAGCCGCCTCCCCGCGCTCCCGGTGGTAGATCACTCCGGCAGTCTGGTGGGGCTCGTCACGATGGCGAATATCAGCGACCTGCTGGCGCTCCGTCAGGCCACCAGCGGGTCGTGAACGGCGCCGCTCATCTCGGCCACACGTTGTTGGCGCGGGCATCGTCGGGCAGCGCCCGGCGCGGATCCACCACCACGCGCCGAACCGCCTTCCCGTTCCGCACCCGATAGGTGAACTGCGGCCCCAGATTCCACATCTCCACCGGCAAGCGAACTCGATCGACCGAACCATCGGCGTAGGTGACGTCCATCTCGAGCGGCAGCACCATCCGGTCGCGACTGCTCAGATAGATCATGCTGAGTGAATCGGCGTTGACCACCGAGTCCACCGCCTGATCGAGATGGTCGGTGCGGTAGACCCAGCTCCGCCAGAACCAGTCGAGATCCATCCCGCTGGCATCCCGCATCATCCGGAAGAAATCGGCCGGCGCCGGGTGCTTGTAGGCCCAGGCGCGGATGTAGCGCCGGAAGGCGTCGTCGAACCGCGCCGGACCGAGCACCTCGTAGCGCAATGTCTGCATCATCAGCGCCGGTTTCTGATAGCCGGTCCAGAAGAGATCGTGCACCTCGACCGGCCGGGTGATCAGTGGCTGCTCCCGGCCGCGGATGGCATGTTCGGCGTAGAGGTGCAGCGGATGCACTTCGATGCTGTCGCCATAGGGCGTACCCTTGAAGTAGTGGGCGGCTCCTCCCAGATCGATGAAGGTATTGAACCCTTCGTCCATCCACGGATAGAGCCGCTCGTTGCTTCCCACCACCATCGGGAACCATTCGTGGCCGAACTCATGCGACACCACCCACTGCAGCTCTTCGCGATTGGGGCTGTTGGGCACGAACGTGAGCATGGGGTACTCCATCCCCTCGACCGGCCCCTCGACGGTGGTGGCATGTGAGTACGGGTAGGGATACCACTGTTCGCTGAAGTACTTGATCGCCTCGCGCGCCATCCGGTTCGCTTCGGTCCAGGCGGTGGCGGCGGGACGATAGACCGTCTCGATCAGGGCGCCGTTGTAGCCGCTGGCGTCCCAGCGCACATTGGGCGATGCCGCCCAGGCAAAGTCGCGCACGCTGTCGGCTGCGAAGTGCCACGTCAGCATCCCGCGCATGGTGGGCCGGGTGCTCGGCTTCCCCACCTCGGCGGCGGAGATGATCGCCACCGTGGAATCGGAGCGGCGGGCCCGCGCCAGGCGGGTTCGTTGATCCGCGGTGAGCACGCTGTCGGCGTTGAGCAGCTGGCCGGTAGCCGCAATCAGATAGCTGGCCGGCACTGTGAGCGTCACATCGAAACTGCCATACTCCAGGTAGAACTCACCGGCGCCGATATAGGGCTCGTGGTTCCATCCGTGAATGTCGTCGTACACCGCGAGCCGAGGATACCACTGCGCCACCTCGTAGAGGGAACCGTCGCGGCCCATCCGGCCGGCACCGTACGGCGGCACCCTGAAGTGCCAGGCGGCTTCGATGTCTACCGTGGCCCCGGGCGCCACCGGCGCGGGCAGTTCCACCCGCATGGTGGTGCCATAGCGTTCGAGCTTGAGATCCTTGCCGCCCGAGCGGAGCTGCTCCAGGGTTCCGCCGCCGGCAAATCCCTGGCAGGAGAAATCGAAGGTGGAGCTCAGGAAGACCAGCGGCGGCTGGTCGAGCTGATTGGTGATGCTGTTGGGTGCGCAGATGTTCTGCTCGACAAAAAACCAGAGATACGGCAGACTGTCAGGGGAGTTGTTGACGTAGTGGATCGTCTCGCGGCCGTGGATCGTCTGGGTGGCGGTGTCCAGCGTCGCGGCGATCCGGTAATCCACCCGCTGTTGCCAGTAGTCTGGGCCCGGGCGCCCGGAGCCGGTGCGATAGCTGTTGGGAGTCGGAAGATCGAGCGGGCGGAACGGCGAGAGCGCCGTGTCGGTTCCTGTTCCGGCCGATTGTCCCGCCAGCGGCATCGCCAGGCAGAGCAGCAGTGGAATGAGAACCAGGCGACAGGGCGCGAACCGGGCGAACAGAGCCATAGGGGACTCCCGAATGGATGATGTGCCGCGAAATCTGCAAAATGGGGCTGCCGCTATTGTGGCGCTGGAAGACCCGGCTGGCAAGCCGGGGGCGCCGCGTGAGCCTCGCCTCCGCGTGGCCATCACCGGCTCGCATGGGCTGATCGGAACCGCCCTGAGCGCGCTCCTCCGATCCGAGGGACACACGGTGATCCGGGTGGTTCGCGGCCGGCCGGCGCCGGGTGACCTGCTCTGGGATCCCGAGCGGGGGCAGATCGACGCCGAAGGTCTCGAAGCGATGGATGCGGTGGTGCATCTCGCCGGTGAAAATCTCGCCTCCGGCCGCTGGACGGCCCAACGCAAGCGCCGCCTGGCAGAGAGCCGCACGGTTGGCACCAGTCTCCTGGCCAGTACCCTGGCTCGGCTCGACGCGCCTCCCGGCGTGCTGGTGTCGGCATCCGCCGTCGGCTACTACGGCGATCGCGGCGACGAAATCCTGACCGAAGCAAGCCCGCCCGGCACCGGTTTCCTGTCCAAGCTGTCACAGGCCTGGGAGGAGGCGGCGGATCCTGCCCGCGCTGCCGGCATCCGGGTGGTGCATCCCCGGTTCGGGGTAGTGCTCAGCCCGAAGGGCGGCGCCCTGGCGCGCCTGCTTCCAGTTTTCCGGCTGGGGCTCGGCGGCCGATTGGCCAGCGGCCGCCAGTGGATGAGCGTGCAGACGCTGGACGATACGGTCGCGGCGATCCGGTACATGGTCACTCACTCCGGCCTCACCGGGCCGGTCAACGTCGTCTGCCCCGCCCCGCTTACCAACGCGCAATTCACTCGCGAACTGGCAGCGGCGCTGGGTCGCCCGGCGCTGTTCCGCGTGCCGGCTGTAGCACTCCGAGTGTTGCTGGGAGAGATGGCAGACGAAACACTGCTGGCGAGCCAGCGGGTGGTTCCCGAGCGGCTCCTCGAGTCGGGCTTTCGGTTCCGCGAT
>DASSTY010000334.1:0-11641 GCA_035707585.1 Gemmatimonadales bacterium | reverse complement strand
CGGCGGAAGCCGGCCGTCCACTCCATCGCACCGATATCGGTGCAGCGGGCCGCCACACCAGCAAGATCGACCAGTCCGGCGGCGCGGGTAATGGGAGAAATTCCCGACGGCGGCGGCCAGAACCGGAGCGCCAGCAGGATGAACGCGATGACTGCGAGTGCGCCCGGCACCCAGAGAGCGATTCTGAGCAATTCACCGCGATTCACGGACGAGTCAGAACCCTGAGCGGCATGCTGGTACTGCAGTTGCCCGGCATGACCGGCATCGAATCACCGGCATCCGAGTTCCCCTGCGCTACCGGCATCGGCTCGCTGGCCGCGCCCGGCTGCATCACCGGCATCGAACAGACGAGCCCGCGGTGGGGAATGACAGCGGCAACCTGGGTGCTGTCGTGGATCAGGGAATCGGGCACCGCCGGCGGCAGCAGCGGCCGACCCGGTGTCTGTGCCCGGGCCGAGTGCGCAGTGGCGGCCAGAACAGCAGCGGCGAAGAACGAAACGAGCGGTCGGGGCATCATTTCCTCCGGCGGGCGGGGTCGTACTGCACGGGGACGACCTCCGCGCCGAGTGGCGCACCGCCACTTGGCGGCGCGCGACCGAACCTGTTGGAGCGATGCCGCAGATGGCCGCTGGCCGGGTGTTGCCGCCGGGGCCGACGGCCGGCTGGAACGGATCACGATGTACCGATGTAAGCCAAGTGATATCAATAGTTTAATTGCCTGTGTCGGGTGCCGTCACCGGGCTCGATTCCGCTCCGGTCCGATGGCTTGTCTCTTGCGCCTTGGAGCCACCGCTCGCCCCAAAATCAATAGCTGATTCTAACTGACCGCGCCAATTGCGCGACGGTCGGGAGTGACTTGTTCGCTGATGCATACTCGTCGCAGCTTCACCACACCGGTTGGCGCGCCGTCGGTCCCTTCAAGCGCTGAAGGGCTCCGGGTTCTCCTGCTCAACTACGAGTACCCCCCGCTTGGCGGCGGGGCCGGTATCGCGACTGAGGCGCTGGCGCGCGGGCTGGCTGAGCATGGCGCACTGGTGGATGTGGTGACGACCGGACCTGGCTCTGACCCGCTGTCGGTGGAGTCGGTCGTCGCCGGGGCGCGCGGCGGGCGCGTAACGGTTCACCGGGTTCGGGGTCGCCGCGAGGGGGTGCATCAGGCGGGGCTGCGCAGCGCGGCCAGCTATCTGCGCGCCGCGCTTCCCGTAGTCCGGCGGCTCTGCCGCACCGCCCGCTACGACGTGGTGCACTGCTTCTTTTCGCTGCCGACCGGGCTGCTGCTGCCGCTCGCGCGCCTGCGGGGCACTCCGGTGGTGATGTCGCTCCGCGGCTCCGACGTACCGGGCTACGACTCGTCCGATCTCACCCTGCAGCGGCTTCATCGGGTGCTGCGGCCGCTCACCCGGCGGCTCTGGCGACGGGCCGGCCGGGTGGTTGCGCTCTCCGACGCGCTGGCAGAGCTGGCGCGGAATACCGACCGCGACATCCCGCTCACGGTGATTCGCAACGGGGTAGATACCGAACTCTTTCATCCTCCGGTTGCGCCGCGCCCGGTGCGGATGGATCGGGTGCGCTGCCTGGCGGTGAGCCGCCTGGTAGAGCGCAAGGGCCTGGCCGATCTGCTGCACGCGCTGGCATCGCTGGAACGCGGCCGCTTCGAATTGGAGATCGTCGGCGAGGGGCGCGACGAAGCCGAATTGCGGGCGCTCACCGCACGGCTCGGCCTCACCGGCGAAGTTCGCTTTGCCGGCGCACTGGATCGGGTCAGCACGGCTGAGCGCTATCGCGGCGCCGATCTCTTCACGCTGGCATCGTGGGACGAATCGTTCGGCAATGTCTTCGCTGAAGCGATGGCGTCGGGGCTGCCGATCGTCGGGACCAACGTCGGCGGGATTCCCGAATTCATCACTCACGAAGAGAACGGGCTGCTGGTGCCGCCCCGCGACCCCGCGGCGATCGCTGCGGCGATTCGGCGGATGGCGGACGATCCGCCGATGCGTGCCGCGATGCGCGATCGCAACCGCGCCAAGGCGGAGTCGGAGCTGTCGTGGCAGCGGACCACGAGGCAGTACCTCGCGATCTACACTTCGCTCGCGGCTCGCCGAATCGTTGCGGCGCCGGTCCGCACCCGAGCTCTGGAGAGCGCGCGGGTTACGCAGTGAGCCGGCTGCCAGGGCTCATCGACATACTCCGCGCCGACTCACTCGGCCCGGGTGAACTGGAGCAGGTGCGGCGCGCGCGCCTGGCCGCGCTGCTCGATGCCGGGCTGGACACGCCATTCCAGGCGGAGCGGCTGGCGGCCTGTGGAGTTCGGAGGCACGATCCGGCCTGGCAGCACGATCCTTTCTCGGTACTCACAGCGATCACGCCGATCGGCAAGTCAGCTCTGCGTGCAGCCGGAGCCGCAGCGGTCCGGGGCGGCCGGATCGATCGGCGATGGCACTCGTCGCTCTCCTCCGGCTCGACCGGCGAGCCGTTCCGGATGTACTTCGGGCGGGCCGACTGGATCACCCTCAAATACCTGGTCAAGGCGCGCACCCGCTTTGCGCGCGGAGTGCGGCTCACCGACCGCATCGCCGTGCTGGATGTGCTGCCGGCGGAACACGCTGACCGCGGCTGGCTTGCCCGCGCGGGCCGGGTTCGGCGGTTCAGCATCCTCCGGCCGCCCGAGCTGATCGCGTTGGAGCTGGCCGACTTTCGTCCGACCGCCATCTGCGGTCTCCCCAGTGCTTTGCTCGATCTTGCCGACGTCCTTCGGCTGCAGCGGCGATCGCTCGGAAGACTCCAGGTTTTCACTGGCGGCGAGGTGCTCACCAGAGCCGCTCGGCATGCGCTGCGCACCGCCTTTGGTGGAGCGGTGGTCGACATCTATGGAACCAGCGAAACCAAGGAAATTGCCTGGGAGTGCCCGGCGGGACGGCTGCATGTCAATGCCGATGTGGTACATGTCGAAGTGCTCGACCGAAGCGGCACCCCGCTTCCGGCTGGCGCCGAGGGAGATCTGATAGTAACGCTGCTGGCCGGCCGGGCCATGCCGCTGATTCGGTATCGCACCGGCGACCGCGGTGTGCTGTCGCCGGTAGCGTGTCCGTGCGGACGGTTCACGCCGGTTCTTCAGGTGGTCACCGGTCGTGAATCCGACGTGCTCCACCTGGGCAACGGACACCGGCTCTCTCCCTATGCGCTCACCAGCGCGCTCGAGCGGATCGACGGGCTGCAGCGCTACCAGATCTTTCAAACCGAGCTGACTCGGCTCCGGATCGAAGCGATTCCGCTCCCCGGACTCGATTGCGACGCGGCCCGCCACCGGATCTGCGAGGCGGTGCAGTCCGAAGCCCCGGCAGAGCTCGACATCCATGTCGAGTTCACCGATCGCCTGCCGTCGCCCGGCAGTGCCAAGTTCCGGGTGGTGCAGCCGCTGCCGCACGCGCCGGAGGCCGATTGATGCTCCCGAACCGCCTGGCTGCGTGGCAGACTCACTGGCGCCGAATGCCCCGCGCCTCGCGAGCGGAGCTCAGGGCCTGGCAGGATCTTCGGGTTCGCCGGTTGATCCAGCATGCGGCCGGAGCGGTTCCGTTCTGGCGGATGCGGTTCGAGGAAGCGGGAGTAGCGCCGGAGTCGATCCGCGGAGTGGCCGACCTCGCCCGGCTTCCAGTCACCGACAAGGCCGCGCTGCTGGCGGCTCGGGCCGGCGATCTGCTGGCGCGCGGCGTTGCACCGGAATCGCTGGTGCGCAAGGCGACCAGCGGTTCATCGGGCGAGCCGTTCACGATTTACCGAACTGTGCAGGAGCGCCGGCGGCTCCATCTGCTGCGGCTCCGTGCCTACCGCCTGCAGGGCGCTCGGCTTACCGATCGCGTCGTCAGGATCGGCACTCCGCCGCCGCCCAAATCATCGCTCTGGCCGGTGAGCGCACTGCGGCGCGCGGCTCGGGAGCGCTGGGCAACGGTCAGCACCTTTCTGCCGCCGGAGGAAATGCTGGCCCGGATTCGCGATTGCCGCCCCGACGTGATCGGCGGCTATCCCGGTGTGCTCGATCTCCTGGCCGATCACCTGACCACCACCGGGCGGCGCGATCTCCGCCCGCGGCTCCTCGCCACCGGCGCCGAAGTGCTCACCGGCGACATGCGCCAGCGGATCGAGCATGCCTTCCAGGCGCCGCTGCTGCAGACGTATGGCGCCAGCGAGTTCGATCTGCTCGCCTGGGAATGTCCGGTGGGACGGGGGCTGCATCTCTGTGAAGATGGGGCGATCATCGAACTCCTTCGCCCCGACGGCACATCGGCCGCACCCGGTGAGCAGGGCGAAGTAGTCGTCACCAATCTGCACGCGTTCGCCATGCCGTTCATTCGCTATCGGCTCGGTGATCTGGCCACCGCCACAGGCGAACGGTGTCCCTGCGGACTCCCCTTCGCGGTGGTGCATCAGATCGAAGGCCGAGTGGTGGATTATCTCCATCTCCCCGACGGGACCGCGCTGCACCCCTATCGGCTGCTCGCTCCGCTGGCGCGGGGCGAGATGCCGTGGGTTCGGCGCTACCAGCTCGTCCAACAGCGGAGCGACCGACTGGTGCTGCGCGTCATGGTGACGCCGGAAGCGGCACCCGGCGACCTGGTGGCGCTCGAGTCGGCGCTCAATGCGCTCCTTCCTCACGACGCCACTCTGCTGGTAGAGCAGGTTGATTCACTCCCCTTTGCGGCCAGCGGCAAGTTTCGGCTGGTGCAGTCGCTCGCCAATCCCGGCGGCACGCTGCCGCTCGGTGCCGAACGATGAGCCGGGTTGGCCTGGGGCAGACGCTGCGCGCGCTGAGCTCGTCGCGTGTCGTTGGCTCCGCGCGGCGGCAGGCGGCTCAGGATACGGCGGTTCGCCGGCTGGTACGGCATGCAGCCGTGAATGTGCCTTACTACCGCGACCTCCTCGCGCAAGCCGGTGTCGCGGCTCAGGAGATTCGCTCGGCGGCGGACCTCGCGCGAATTCCGATCTCGACCAAAGCCGATCTGCTGGCGGCACCCGAGGCCGAGCGAATCGCCCTCGGATTTTCCCGGCGGAGTCTGCTCAGCGCCTGCTCCAGCGGCATCACCGGCGAGCCGTTCACCGTGCTGCGCACCTGGGGGGAACAGACCCTTCAGCACTGCTTCGCGTTGCGGGCGATGGGATCGCTCGGCGTCCGGCCGACCGATCGGATCGCCGCGATTCACTTCGTCGGCAACCGAACCGATCCCGGACGACGGCGCCTGCGCCGGTTGCTTGGTGCGTTCGGTATCGGGCGAACGCTGCATCTGGATGTGCGGCGGGATCCGGCCGAACTGGCGGACGAGCTGGTTCGGTGTCGCCCGCATGCGGTGCTGGGCTACCCTGCGATCCTCGACCGGGTGTCGCAAGAGCTGGTGGATCGCGGAATCGCTCTGGCGCCGCGGGTTGTGATCACCGGCGGCGAAGTACTCCAGCCCAGGCTCTGCGCTGCCCTGGCCGATCGCTTCGGCGCGCCGGTCAGGTCGCTGTACGGTTCGATCGAGTGCCAGCTCATCGCAGCGGAATGCCCCGCGGGAGAGGGGTTCCACGTCTGCGACGGCAACGTAGTCGTCGAAGTGCTCAGGAAAGACGGCACACCGGCAGCCACCGGCGAAGTCGGAGAAGTAGTAGTCACGCCGCTCCGCGCCTACGCCATGCCATTCATCCGCTACCGGCTGGGCGATCTGGTCGTAGCCGGCGGGCGCTGCCGCTGCGGCGGTGCGCTGCAGACGCTGAAGGAGATTCAGGGACGCATGATGGATTATCTGGTGCTCCCCGGCGGCCGGCGGCTTCATCCCTTCGAAGTGACCGACCGGGTGGTGTGGGATCATCCCGGTTGGGCCCGCCGCTTTCAGCTGGTGCAGGAGCGGGAGAATCGAGTCGTGATGCGCACGATCGCAGCGAGGCAGCCGGACGAGGCCACGATCAACTCGATCAATCGATCGGTAGGTGAGGTCCTCGGATCCGATGTTGAATTCGCGCTGGAACTGGTGAACGAACTTCCCCATGAGCCGAGCGGCAAGTTCCGGCTGATTCGGCCGCTGGCGAGTGTATCGTGAGCGACTTTTCGGATCTGGGCCTCTGCCCTCGGTTCATCCGGATTCCGCCGGTACCGGCGACCCGCGCTCCACGGATTTCGGCGCGGGAACACCGCTCGGCGTCCTGGCTCCAGCGGCTGCGCAGCGCGGGGTCGCTGGTTGGCGAACTCCGGCGCGCCGCCGGCATCACCGGTGTGTTGGCGTTCGGCTACCAGATGACACTGGGCCGGGTGGTCGGTGCGCGGCGGTTCTATCTGATCGGAGGCACCGCGGACGAGCTGGAACGCGGTGCGCCAGGCCGGGTGCCGGCGCCCGCGGGGATCGTGATTCGGCCGATCGGCGACCCCGACTGGCCGGCCATTCAGGAGTTTGCGCCGCCCTTTTTCCGCAGCCGCGTGGTTCGCGCCCGCATGGCAGGCCGGATCGGATTCGCCGCCTGGCGAGGCGATGCGCCGGTCGGCTTTCTCTGGGTCGCCAGTGCGCAGAGTATCGGCGCTGAGCTGCATCCGCTCACTATTCCCGATGATCTGGTCTATTTCCATCTGCTGTACATCACGCCGGCGGAGCGGGGACGCGGGCTGGCCGCAGCGCTCCAGTGCGCCGCAATTGCCCAGGTGCACGCGCAGGGATATCGCCGCGGGATTGCGGTGATCGAAACCAGCAATGGATCGGCGATCCGGGCGGCGCTCCGAACCATTTCGGTGGGGATGCCGGGGCGGCTGATCGGACGGATGACGATGATCCAGGCGCCCCGGCGGCGCTATCTCAAGTGGACTCCGCCGGCGGAATGCAGCGAGCTGCTACGGATTGGCGTCCAGTCGAACGGGACACTGGCGTGAGCGCCGTACGATCGCTGCTGGCGGGCGCCGAGGAGCGCTTTCTGGCCCCGATGATCACGTCGCGCACACCGGCGCTCTGGCGGGCGCTGTATGCCGGAGCGAGCAGCCCGTTCTTTCTGGGCGGCAGGGCCTCGCGATGGGAAATTGCGTTGGAGCACGGCCCGGTGCGGGTGATGGGTGTGGGGCCGCGGAAGCGCCTTGAGGCGCTTCGTCGCATTACCGGCCCGCTGGGGGCGGGCGAGCCGGCGGGCGCCTTCGGCGCCTCCCGGTGGGATCCGGCGCCCTACGCCAACGAATCGGCCGATCTGATCGCGGTAGCGATCCACCCCGCCGCCGCCGGGCGGTTCCGCCGCGCCGGATGGCTCATCATGCCCGATGTGGTGCGCTGGGAAGGTGAACTCGATGCGGTGCCGCCGGCGCGGCCCTGCCGCAGTCTCCGCCACGACTTCAATCGCATCGAACGCTTCGGAGCAGCGGTCGAGGCAACTCGCACTCCTGGCGATTGGGAAGAATTCTTTGCCGAAATGGTCGAACCCCAGGCCGCCGGCCGATTCGGCGAGAGTGCTTGGCTCCCCCGGCCGCCATTCCGGCGCCGGCTGATCCGCCGGGGCACGCTGCTGTTCCTCGCTCGGCGCGGTACACGGGTGGCGGGCATTGCCCTGCTGCCGTGCAGCCGCGAGCGAATCTGGATTCCGCTGATCGCGACTCGCGGAGGCGACCCCGCCCTCCTGGCCGAAGGCGCGATGGCTGCGGCAATCTCGAGCGCGATGACCTGGGCGCGAAACCAGGGATACCGGACCGTCGATGGCGGTCGCACCTCCTCGCTGATTCGCGACGGAGTCCATGTCAACAAGATGAAGTGGGGATACCGTTCGATTCCCGATCCGATGGCTCACCTGCTTGCCTTGCGTGTCGATCCGGCCTGCGCGCCGCTCGCCGCCGCGCTCGCGCAGGAGCCGTTTCTCCACTACGGTCGAGCCGGCCTGGAGCAACTGGCCGTCACTCCACCGCCCGCTCACTCGGAAAGTGCGCCGCCCTCGCTGGCAGCATCAGATCGGGCCGGTTAGTCACGATTCCCGCAACACCCCGCCGCCAGAGACGCCGGGCCGTGTCGGGGTGATCCACCGTCCAGACGTGGACCGGAACGCCGAGACCGCGCGCCAGCGCAATGAAGCGGCGAGTGGCCACGGGGATGCCGCGATAGCGAAGCGGCACTGAAAGGCAGTGATAGCTCACCGCCACCGGCGCACCACCCAGCAGCGAACCCCGAAAGAGTCGCCCTGTCTCCGGTCCCGACGCCGCCACATGGAAAGGCGGAGCCCGAAACGCTGCCAGCGCCGCTTCATCCGCTGCTGCCAGTACGCACCGCGCCGCGGCCTGATCCTCCTCCAGCAGCCGGCGCACCGCCGATTGCACCGCCGCGGTCTTGAGTTCGATCAGCAGCTTCGCCTCAGGAAACGCGTCGAGCACGTCGGCCAGGGTGGGGACCGCAATGCCCTTCCCGCGGAACGGGAACGATCGGCCTCCGTCAGTCGTGAACCGTGCTCCCGCATCGGCCTGCTGGATCTGCTGCAGCGTCAGCTTCGCAACCGCACCGCGTCGATCGGTGGTACGATCCAGCGTTGGGTCGTGGATGACGACCGGCACTCCGTCCGCTGTGGCCCGAACATCGAGTTCCAGCACCTCCGCGCCCAGCTCCAGCGCGCGGGCAAAGGCGGGTATGGTATTTTCGGGCGCGAGCCCGCCGCCACCCCGATGCGCAATGATCGGGTGCGCCGCCAGATCGAGCGCCGGATGACTCGAATTCATCCCGCAAGATACCGCGCCCGCTCCGCTCCGCTATGATTGATCAGGTTCCTGGCGCGCCTGCATCATCTCCAGTAACGAGCGGTTGCCCATGTCGCTTGCCGATATCCGTCGCGAATACGCCCGCACCCGGCTCGACGAGAGCTCGGTCGATCCCGATCCGATCCGCCAGTTCTGCTCCTGGTTCGACGAGGCACAGGTGGCCCAGATCCGGGACCCCACTGCGATGGCGCTCGCCACGGCAACGCCCGATGGGATTCCCTCAGTGCGGATCGTGCTGCTCAAGGGGGTGGACCAGCGCGGGTTCGTGTTCTACACCGATCAGCGGAGCCGGAAGGGCTCGGAACTCGCCGTCAATCCGAGAGCCGCGCTGGTGTTCTACTGGAGCGAAGTGGAGCGGCAGGTGCGAGTGAGCGGGTCGGTCGCGCCGGTTTCGCCCGCCGAATCCGACAGCTACTATCACAGCCGGCCGCTGGGCAGCCGCCTGGGGGCGTGGGCATCGCACCAGAGCCAGATCATCCCCGGGCGTGAATGGCTGGAGCGCCGCTATCGGGAAATCGCCGCCGAATACGGCGACGCCGCTCCGCCCCGGCCCGAATACTGGGGCGGGTTCCGGGTCGCACCGGAATCGATCGAATTCTGGCAAGGCCGCCCCAGCCGGCTGCACGACCGGCTGCTCTACCGCCGGGACGACGGCGGGTGGCGCATCGAGCGGCTTGCTCCGTAACTGCCCGGTCCGAAACCGCTGAGGCGCGGTGGCCGTACGGGCCGCCGCCCCAGCCACGCCGGCGCAGCCGGGAGGAACCCATTCGGATCCCATCCAATATTTCCTGGACCGCCGTCCGGGTCGGTTTTCAGACGCTCCGCGTCAACCCGCTTCGCACCGTTCTCTCTACCCTTGGCATCGTGATGGGCGTCGCTTCGCTGGTGGCAGTGCTCGCCATCGGCGACGGCATCGAGCGATTCGCCCGCGAGCAGATCGCCGGCACCACCGATCTGCAAACGATCGTGGTGGGCCCGCAATTGTTCGACCGGGTGGACGGAACCGCGGTGCCGCGCACCAGCTATCCGGTCTTCTCGCTGGCCGACGCCCAATCGCTCTCCTCCCGGGTGGCGGGCGTTGCCACCGTGGCGCCCTCGATCCAGGGAGGTACCCGGATCGCTGTGCCAGGCGATTCGGCCCCGCATCTCGCTCGGCTCTGGGCCACGACCCCGGCGATTCAGGAACGGCTGCAGGCAAAACTCGCCGCCGGCCGGTTCCTCGATACGGCCGACGTTGACCAATCGGCTCCGGTAGCGGTGGTGTCGGCGGCGCTGGCCCGGCTGGCCCTGCCGGGCCGCACTTCGGATCAGGTGATCGGCGACTCGCTGCAGCTGGAGCACCACTGGTTTCGCGTGGTGGGTGTGCTGGCACCCAAAGGCGATGCCGACGCGCTCGCCGCATTCGTGCCGTTCACCGCCGCCGCCACCGCGTTGGCGCCATCGATCATGCCGCAGGCGCCTCACCTGCTGGTACACGCCAACCGGGTGGAAGATGTGGACCTGGTGCGAACCCGCGCCGAAGCATGGCTCGCTGGCCGAGTCCCCCATTGGAAAACTCAGGCCAAGGTGGAATACAGCCGCGGGCTCCGGCTGCAGCAGGCGCAACAGGGACTCCTCATCTTCAAGATTGCGATGGGATCGTTCGCGGCGATTTCCCTGCTGGTCGGCGGGATCGGCATCATGAACGTGCTGCTGGCGTCAGTGCTTGAACGGACTCGCGAAATCGGAATTCGCAAGGCGATCGGAGCGCGCCAGCGGGATGTTCTGTTGCAGTTTCTGAGCGAATCGGTGGCGATCTCGATCATCGGCGCCCTGATCGGCGCGGCGCTCGGGCTGCTCGGCGCGTTCGGGGCCGCGGCGCTGATGCGCCGGGTCAGTGGCGCCGTGCTTTATGCCGGCTTTACCTGGTCCACCCTGCTCATCGCCGCCGCCATCACGATCACCGTTGGCCTGGCATTCGGCACCTACCCGGCGCTCCGGGCCGCCCGCCTCTCGCCGATCGACGCCATCCGTCACGAATAGCCGCCGGGTTCAACCGGCCGGGGTGTGCTCCTGCTCACCGCTCCCACTGCACCATGCGGTGGAAGTTGGTGGCCAGCCAGGAGCCAGCATGAGCGAGCCCGACCAGTCTCCCGCCAGGCGGCGGCGGAGCAACAAACCCAATGCGAACGGCGAACAGGCCGGCGGAACCCGTCTCACCGCGTCGGAGATCTACGACAACGTGCGGGTTGCCGCCGAGGAAGAGCTGGACCGCCCGGCGCTGGCGCTGTTCTGGTCGGCGGTTGCGGCGGGCCTCATCATCGGCTTCAGCTTCTTCGCCGGCGCCTACCTCGGCACACTGGTCCCTCCGGCATACCACACCGCGGCGGTTGCGGCCGGCTATCCTCTCGGATTCATCTTCGTGGTGCTGGCCCGCAACCAGCTCTTCACGGAGAACACGCTCGAGCCGGTCATCCCGCTGCTGAACGATCCATCGCTGGCGGTGCTCCAGCGGGTGATGGTGCTGTGGGGGCTGGTGCTCGTTGGAAACCTGCTCGGCGCACTGGTGTTCGCGGTTGCGGCCGCCCGAACCGGGATCGTCAGCGTCGAATTTCAGCGGGCGCTGCTGGGCGTGGCGACGATCGCGACCGAAGGCGGGTTCTGGCTGGTGGCGTACAAGGCGGTCTACGCCGGCTGGCTGATTGCGCTGATGGCATGGCTTCTCGGATCGACCCGCGCCACCGGCGCGCAGGTGGTGCTGATCTGGCTCACCACCGCGCCGATTGCGGCCTTCGGCTTCAAGCATTCGATCGCCGGCGCAGTCGAGGCGTTCTATCGGGCGGCCGCCGGCGGCGCCGGCTACTCAACCATGATTTTCCAGTTCATCGTCCCCGCGGCGCTCGGCAACGTCGTCGGCGGTGTGCTGCT
>DASSTY010000333.1:0-3288 GCA_035707585.1 Gemmatimonadales bacterium | reverse complement strand
CGCGCCGCCGCGCCGCGGGTATCGCAGATCATCATCCAGTTTGCCGGCGACTCTACTACACCCCCTTCTCAGCGAGTAGCTGAAAGAACTCTTCGGCTGTCGTGAGGTGGCTGAGCCGCTCCGGCACGTCGGGTTCCTTGGCGAACTGCGCGATCTTGCCCAGTACCGGCAGGTACTGGTTGGACACCTCCAGCGGCGGCGCCACGATCAGGAAAAAGCTGTAGACCGGCTTGTTGTCGATGGCGCGGTATTCCACTCCTCCCGGCCGATGACCAAAGGCCAGCCGCAGCCGGTTCACTACCAGTGAGCGGCAGTGCGGAATGGCGATCCCGCGGCCGACCCCGGTAGAGCCGAGATTTTCGCGGCGGCGGAGGATCTTGAGGAGGGTCGCTTCGGACCGCTCATCCACATGCAGCAAACTCACCAGCTGGGCGAGGATCTCGTCCTTGGTGGTGGCGGTGAGCGCGAAGCTGACAGCGTCGGGACTGAAGAACTCTTTGAGCTGCATGGTATCCCGGAACGGTCTGATCGTGTGGCCCGCTGGGTACAAGGCACGGGCAACGTAACGCCTTCCGGGGCAACGTGTCAAAGGGTAAATTTGACCGATGCAATTTCCCTATCCGTCGGCTCATCCATTTCCCCTCCTGCTGGCGCCCATGGCGGGCGTCTCGGAGGCGCCATTCCGCCAGATCTGCCGCGGAATGGGGGCCGATGTCGTGCTCTCCGAATTCCTCTCCTCCGAGGCGATTCGCCGCCGGATCCGCACCACCCTCGAAGGTGCCGAGTTCGAGGAATGTGAGCGGCCCATCGGGATCCAGATCTACGGATCCGACCCCGATGCCATGGCCGAAGCCACCGCGCTCATCACCGAGCACTATCAGCCCGAGTTCATCGACATCAACTTCGGCTGCCCGGTCAAGAAGGTGGTCAAGCGCAACGGTGGCTCGGGCTGCCTCCGCGATATGGACCTGGTCACCCGGATCATCCGCGCCTGCATCGCGGCCACCCATCTGCCCGTCACGGTCAAGACCCGCAGCGGCTGGAGTGACGACACCCGCGACCCGGTCGGCATCGCGCTCCGGATGCAGGACGCCGGCGCGCGCGCATTCACCCTCCACGCCCGCACCCGCACCCAGATGTTTTCGGGCCACGCCCGCTGGGACGACATCGCGCGGGTGGTCGAGGCGCTCGACATTCCGGTGATCGGCAACGGCGACATCCAGACCGCCGAAGACGTGGTCCGCATGCGGGCTCACACCGGCTGTGCCGGAGTGATGATCGGCCGCGGGTCCTTCGGCAACCCATGGCTCTTCCGCGACGCGCAGGCGCTGCTGGCCGGGAATCCGGCGCCGCCCGCGCCCGATGCGGCGGAGCGCTTCCGGGTCGCACTGGAGCACGCCCGGCTGGCCATCCGGCTCCAGGGCGACTCGCGCAAAACCGTCATCGAATTCCGGAAACATCTCGGCTGGTACACCAAGGGGCTGCCGAGCGCCGCCGGATTGCGGCAGCAGCTGTTTCAGGTCGAGAGCATGGCTCAGGCCGAGGCAATCTTCACCCGGTATCTCGAGCCACTGGCCCAGGTGGCGTGAACCGCGAGCGGCTGCAGCAACTTCTGCAGGATGTCGCCGACGGACGCACCACGCCGTCGGACGCGCTGGACCAGCTCCGTACCTTCCCGCTGGAACGACTCCCCTTTGCCCAGATCGATCACCACCGCGCGCTCCGCCAGGGGCACCCGGAGGTGATCTTCTGCGAGCACAAAACGGTCGAGCAGGTGGTTGGGATTGCCAGTCGGCTGGCGACTGCCAATGGCGCATTTCTGGGGACGCGGGCCACGGCGGAGCAGGCCAAGGCGCTCGTCGCGGCGCACGCCTGGGCAGAGTGGGATCCGATTGGCCGAACGGTGTACCTCCCGCCCGATCCGGAGCCCCAGCCCAGCGGCGGGCCGGTGCTGATCGTCGCCGCCGGCACCAGCGACCTCCCCGTGGCAAACGAGGCCGCCACCTCGGCGCGCGCGCTCGGTCTCGAAGTTGAGCGGCTCACCGACGTGGGCGTGTCAGGTCTCCATCGAATTCTGGCCGAAGAGCAGCTGCTCCACGAGGCGCGCGTCATCATCGTGGTGGCCGGCATGGAAGGGGCGTTGCCCAGCGTGGTTGGCGGACTGGTTTCGTCGCCGGTCATCGCCGTACCCACCAGCGTCGGCTATGGCGCCGCGTTCTCGGGGCTGGCGGCGCTGCTCGGCATGCTCACCGCCTGCGCGTCGGGTCTCACCGTAGTCAACATCGACAACGGTTTCGGAGCGGCGGTGGCCGCGGCTCGCATCTGCCGCACGCCGGCTCCCACGACGTGATCGCGCTCGTCGCCGGCCTCCTGATCGGGCTGGTGGCCGGCGCAGTCCTGGCCCGGGTCCTGGCGCCACGGCGGACGCCGGGTGTCGGTGCCGTCGGTCCCCATCTGCTTCCCGATCCGGCGCTCAACTGGCTGCTGCGTGCCCACGACGCACTGGGCGTCTGGGTCAGCGAAAGCGATCCCGCCGAAGGGCCCCGCGCCGAGCGGGTGCTCAACGCCGATCAACTGCCGGTCAGCCAGGTGACCGCGGTAGATCGCCGGCTCGAGCGGGCCCGCGACGAATCGCAGAGCGGGGTAGAGCGGCTGGACGCCGGAACGCTGGTGTTCCACTCCGCCGAGAATGTTGCCGTGGGGTTGCTCCTTCCTTCCGGACACGATCCGTCGGCTCCCGGTGTCGCGGCGGAGGACCTCCAGCGGCTGCTGGAAGGGATTCGGCGCCGTCCGCAGATGCTGGCGCTTACCCAGGCGATGGCGCGCGACGCTTCGCTGGAGAGCGCCGCCAGCGTCGGGCTCCAGCTGGCCTACCAGTTGGAGCGGATCACCCAGGGAGACGTCGTCATAGCGGCGCTCGAGCCCACTGGCGTCCGTGTGGTCGGTGTGTCGGGACATGCCGACCGGCGGCTGCTCGAAACCATTGCGGCCCCCGAGAGCCCCCTCGCCAGGGTGGCGCACGGTAAGGTGGAAGGGCAGGTGGTTCGTACCGATCCGCTGGGCGGCCAGGTGGCCGATCGCCGGCATCGGACGGAGCCGGTGCTGCTGGTGCCGCTCACCAATGCGGCCGACCCGGTCGGCGCCGCGGCGCTCTGGCTTCCGGCGGGCGAAGAGCCGGCCGGACCGGCCATGGCGGAGCTCCACCAGGTGATCGCCCAGGCGGGGCCTCGCCTTGCTGGTGCCATCCGGCACCAGAACGCAGAGCGCGCCTCGCGGGTGGATCCGCTG
>DASSTY010000332.1:0-2705 GCA_035707585.1 Gemmatimonadales bacterium | reverse complement strand
CTGGGACAACGCCAGCATCGCCGACGTCATTGCCGGGTTCGCCGCCTTCAGCGGGCGCACCATCATTCTGGGCAAGGACGTCAAGGGCACCGTTACCGCCGAAATCAAGAATCAGCCGTGGTCGCAGGCCTTCCAGGCGATTCTTGCCACCCAGGGTCTCTCGGCGCAGGAAATGCCCGGCGGCATCATCCGGGTCGATTCGCCCAGCGCGCTGGCGGCGCTCGATTCGCTGGAGCCGCTGGAAACGGCGATGGTCCGGATCAACTACAAGCAGGCCGGGGCGCTGGCACCGACCGTTGCGAGTGTGGTAACCAAGCGCGGCCGCGTGGTCGCCGACAGCACCTCCAACGCGCTGGTGATCACCGACACCCGGAGCCACATCGAATCGGTAACCGATTTCGTCAAGACGCTCGATGTCCGTACGCCCCAGGTCGCGATCCAGGCCAAGATCATCTTCGTGGATCGCACCAGCCTGGAGCAGCTCGGCCTCCAGTACGATCTGGGCAGCAGCAGCCAGTTCTTCAACAAGCTGGTGCAGCGGGCCGACCCCAACGGCGAGCCGGGCGATGTCTACGATCGCGATGTCAATATCGTGGACCTCGGCGGCAACTCGCTGGCCGGGATCGCCAACGCCGATATCACCACCATCAACAACCCGGCGCTGAGTCTGATCTTCTCGACGGCGATCGGCGGCTTCAAGCTCACCAGCTTCCTGAGCGCCCTGCAGCGGACCGATCTCTCCGACGTGCAGGCCGAGCCGCTCATTTCTACTCTGGACAACCAGGAAGCCGACATCCTCGTCGGTGAGGAAACCCCGGTCCGTATCATCGACGCGAGCTCGCCGGCCGGTACCGGCACCGGTGCTCCTCGCGCCACCGTCCAGTTCAAGCAGACCGGTATCCGGCTCACGGTTACTCCCCACGTGACCAACAACCGCCAGGTGCTGATGCAGCTCTATACCGAGCGTTCGTCGGTACAGCAGCTCTCCGCGGCCGATCTGGGCTTCAACTTCCCCAAGCAGTCGGCCAAGAACCAGCTCCTGATCAACGACGGCGAAACCGCGGTGATCGGCGGCCTCACGGTTACCGAGCTCACCAAGTCTCGTTCCGGCATCCCGCTGCTGTCCGACCTGCCGATCGTCGGCAGTCTCTTCAGCATCAGCAGCAACCAGGAGCGCCGCCGCGACCTGATTATCTTGGTGACGCCCCATATCGTGGACGACGGCGTTTCCGGTCAGTGAGCGGTTCCACCCGCTCTCCGTAATTCCGCGAGCCCGGCCCCGGTCGGGCTCGCGCGTTTCCCGGAACAGCTCGGTGGAGGATGAATGCATCTGAGATACAGCACCGCTGGAGAATCCCACGGCCCCGGCCTGATCGCGATGGTCGAAGGATTACCCGCCGGGCTGCCGGTCTCGGGCGAGGCGATCGATCACCAGCTCGCCCGGCGGATGCAGGGCTACGGCCGCGGCGCCCGGATGAAAATCGAGCGCGATCAGATCGAATGGATTTCCGGGGTCCGGTCCGGCGAGACGCTGGGCAGTCCGGTGGCGCTGCTGATTCGCAATCTCGATTGGGCCAACTGGGTCGACGTCATGGCCGCCGAAGGAACGCCGGGCGAAGCCCGCCGGCGCCGGGTGGTGCGCCCCAGACCGGGGCATGTCGATCTGAGCGGGGTGCTCAAGTACGACCGAGTAGATGCCCGCGATGTGCTGGAACGCGCCAGTGCCCGCGAAACCGCCGCTCGGGTGGCCGCGGGCGCCCTGGCGCGGCGGCTCCTTGAGGAGCTGGGCGTCGAAATCGGGAGCCATGTTACCTCACTCGGCGGAATCCGCTGCCAAGTGCCCGACGAACTGCCTGCCGGCCTCGGTGAAGTGGCAGACCGCTCACCGGTCCGGGTGCTCGACCTCGAAGCGGAAAGTGCGATCATCGCTCGAATCGACGAGGCGAAGGCGGCCGGCGACACCCTGGGCGGCGAGGTCGAAATCGTCGCGCGCGGGGTGCCGGTGGGGCTGGGAAGTCACGTAACCTGGGACCGAAAGCTCGACGGTCGCCTTGCTGGCGTGATGATGTCGCTTCCCGCGGTGAAGGCGGTGGAGATCGGGCTGGGCCTCGAAGCGGCCCGGCGCCCCGGTTCGCAGGTGCACGACCCGATCGAAGCCCAGAGCGGCGTCGATGTGCCGCTCGCTGGCGACCGCCGCGCCGGATTTCGGCGCACCAGCAACCGCGCCGGAGGGCTCGAGGGCGGGATTACCACCGGTGAACCATTGGTCATCCGCCTCGCGATGAAGCCGATCGCCACCCTGATGTCGCCGCTCGGCACCGTCAACCTCGCCACCGGCGAGCCGGCCAACGCGCAGAGCGAACGCTCCGATGTGACCGCGGTGCCGGCGCTCGGCGTCATCGGTGAAGCGGCGATGGCGCTGGTGCTGGCCGATGCGATGCTGGAAAAGTTCGGCGGCGACTCGCTGGCCGAAGTGCGCCGCAATCTGGAAGGCTATCTCGCCGCACTCGGCGCCCGCTGGCATGAGCTCCGTGCCGGCGGCTCGGAGCTCAGTCGCGGCTGATGCGCCGGTCGCTGGTGCTCATCGGCCTCCCAGGGGCCGGGAAGACTGTGGTCGGGCGCCGCTTGGCGGAGCGGCTCGATGTCCCGTTCCACGATCTCGACGAGCTGATTGAGCAACGGTCCGGCCGAACCATCACGCGGAT
>DASSTY010000331.1:0-5395 GCA_035707585.1 Gemmatimonadales bacterium | reverse complement strand
TGAACGCCAGCACGCCAAGGAACAGTGCCCACGGCCGGCTGATTCGCATGTGAGTCTCCTGATCGTACAAGCGCACCGGGTTCCTGTGACAGCGCCATCGCGGCGGGATATCCCAGCAAGAGCCCCAGCACAGCCAGTGTGCGGAACAAGCGCCCACCCTTCTGCCGGCTCACACCAGCATCCAGCGGGGTACCATGACCTGATTCAGGAGCGATTCAGTAGAATAGCGCGAAGACCGGCGACCGCAACTCCACGAGGCTGAGTCGCGCGCGCCGCCGATCGAGCCGAGGCGGCTGACACGATTTTTTGGCTGGCAAAGCTGACGACCCACGACCCACGACCCGTTTCTCGCTTCTCGCTTCCCGCTTCCCCTACCTCCCCGCCCCCGGCAACTCCGCCCCATCCATCGCCCGCAGCATCTGGCGCACGGTGGGCGACGCCGAATCCGAACTCTCCGCGTGCTGCATCAGCCAGGTGCGTGCGCTGTTGTACGCCTGCGCCGCCTCGGGCCGGTCAAAGCGGATCGAGTCACCCGCCAGGTGATAGGCCCCTTCGTTCTCCGCCAGCAATCCGAACAGCGCGCCGAGCTCCTGCAGATAGCTGCTGGTCAGATTGACGGTGGCGGCACTCTCGCGCTGCAGATGCCGAGTGTCCCACGCCTTGAGTTCGTCGGCGCCAAGCCCCAGCTGCTGCCCCACCATGGCGAGCGTGTCCTGATACGCCTGCTCGATCATCGCCTCGCGATCGCGATAGGCGCTGACCGCTTCGCTCGCCGCGGAGATGGCGCGGTTGGCCCGCGCTACGCTCGGCGCATCGGCCAGGCGCACCGGCAGCAGCAGCCGGCTGAACCCGGCGGCGGTGATCTGATTGCGAAGCACTGACTGCGCCGCGGCGTAGGCATCGGCGTAGTGACTGGCCAGCTCAGTGGGCGAGATCGGCAGCGTGCCCCGGTGCTCGATCGTCGAGGGCAGCGCAACCGAAGCGCTCACCGGCACGTCCAGCGACGGAGGCGATACCGCCGGCGGCTGCACCACACTGTCGCCCTGCGCCGAGCTCGGCCGGTAAGGCAACTGGGCACTGGTGCGAACCTGCATGAATCCGGTGCCTCCCGCTGGAGCCGCCGGCTGCGCCGTATCTTCGTCGCTCACGATCGGGCTCCCTGCCCGTGCGGCTGCCGTGCTCGAACGCAGCTCCGGCTCCGACCGCCACGGCTGCCACGCGATCAACCCTCCGACCATCACAATGAGACCGGCGATGCCGGCGGTGACGACGCCGCGACGACTACCCCGCTTCCTCGTTGTGATCGATGCAACCGGCGTTGTGATCGATGCAATTGGCGCGGCGGGTTCGCTCCAGTCGACCGGCTCGCTCCAGGCGGAATCTGACCGCACCTCGCTCGGCGCGGCCAACATGTCCGGCTCGCGCGCATCGAGCGGCCAGCTCGGCTCAGCCGGCGCAATCGGCTCGACCGCCATCGGCGGCGCTGGCGAAGGCGGCGGCGGTGCAATCGGCTCAGGCGCTGATGCCGGCCGCGGCGGTTCGGCCACAGCTGCGGGCCGCTTCGGCTCGGGTGACACCGGAGCTGACGCCTGCGGCCCGGGACCGAAGATGGTGGGATCCAGCGGGCGGGGGGCCACCAGCGGTGTGGAGACCGGCGGCGGAACGATCGGCGGAGGAATCGCCGGGCCACTGGTGGGCGGTGCCGGCTCAACCTCGATGAACTTGAGCTCGCTGGAACGGCGGCTCACGCCACTCCACGAATCATCGCGGCCATCACTGGGGCCAAGATCGATGAACTTGAGATCCTCGATCGGGCGCTCCCGCGGCTCGTCCGGCTCCACCGCTTCCACCGCTTCGACTGGCTCCACTTCCTCCGGCTCCGCCGGTGCGGGCTCAGTCGATGCGGGCTCAGTCGATGCGGGCTCAGTCGATGCGGATTCGGTCGATGCGGATTCTGCCGCTGAGGATGGCGCGACCTCGAACTGCGGCTCGAGCTGAACGAAATCGAGCTCGCCCGCCGGTGATGGCGCCGGTGCGGCGGGTGCCGGTGCAGCGGGTGCCTGAGACGTTGGCGCCGAAGGAGCGGCTGGTGGAACTGACGCTGACGGCGCCGGGCGGGTGAGCCGCAGGCGGCGCCGAGTCACTCGGGCCGGCACTGCCGCCGGCTCGGCAGGCGGTGCGGACGGAGCGGACTGCAACGCTCGCTGATACTGGGGATGCATCGTGACCGACAGCCAGCGGTCGGTCCGCGCATGATAGATCTCTGCGTCGGAACCGATCTGCCCGCTGCGGACTGCCGCAGCGAACGCGTCGTTGGATTCGTAAGCCAGTTCCTGGCCCGAAGAAAGCTTGATCCGGTACATGACTGCCTCGCTCGCGATGAGCCCCGCATGCTCGGAATTGCACGGCGATAATCGGGCTTCAGGCATGTTGGCAACCGGCGGGCCAAACGCAAGATCAAATCATACAACAACTTGCAAATTGGAACGGGTGCAGGCGGGTGCATTCTTGCACGGCAAAAGCCCCGGACTTGGCATCCGGGGCCCTTGATTGCACGGGAGGCACGCTCGGCCTAGTGGCGGCCGCGATGACCGCGATGCCGTCCGTTGTCGTGATCGTCTCGATCGAATCGCTTGTCCCACTCGCGGTAGTAGCGATCGCCCTGCCGATAGATCACCACCTTGGTGGCGTGCGGGTGGGCGCGTGCATCGAACCGATCGTAGAAGCGCCCTTCATAGTAGTAGACGGTGACCGGGCGATAACCCCGCTTCTTCCAGTAGCCCTGGCCGCGAGGATGTCCGCGGAACCGTTCTACCACGACCACGTGCTCACGCGGCGCCGGCGCCCTCTCCACCACCACGACTCGGCGCGCCGGCGGAGTGCCGATGTGAATGTCTGCGGATACTTCCTGCGCATGTGCGGGAGCGGCGATGGCCAGCAGCGCGATACCCGCTGCAGCGAAGACGAGTTGGCGAGTCATAGCGACCTCAGTGGGTTGAAGCTGAAACCACTTGGGGGACGCCATGGAGGTAAGCGAGCGATGTGCCAGCCGGGCTCATTTTCGCTAAGCCGATGAAAGCGCAACGCTTAGCCGAATTGGACCTGCCGCTGTGTCCTCCTCGACGGACAGGCAACGCGCCAAGGCGAAGAACAAGCGATTCCGGAGCAGGACAGAAACTGCAGCGAACGGCTACCGCCGCGCCGCCGATTTGCGCTTGGGCGCTGGCTTACGAGCGGCCTTCTTGCGCGCTTTCCTGGGGCTGGCCGGCTGGTCTTCCAATGCCAGAGTGGTTTGTTCCTGCGGCAGGCGGCCCACCACCACCGGCTCCACCCGCCGATATGGCTGGCCGCCGTTGTTGTGTGCCTCGGGTGCAGCCTGCAGGTCCATCCAGCGGCAGACCACCCGGAACGCTTCTTCGCGCTCGACATCGAACGCGGCCACTACATAAGGAATGGCACCGTACATATTGGAACGGCCACCCGCCCTGAGCCGGCCCAGAAACCGGAAGTAGCGAGCGTCGGGATCAAGTACCTTCTTCTGTTTTCTCCTGCCCATCTCAGGGACCTTCCCTCACCCCACCGCGATCGGCAAAGCTCAAGTGCAGTAATGAATTAAGTTGAGTCATCAGATAACCGAATATAACCCGAAACAGAGGGTTTTCGCAACCATTCAGCGGCCCCGGTCAGGGGTGTCCCGGCCCGATAACGCCGGCCTCGGTCACGATCAGGTGCATCGGGACGTCGTGAGGATCCGATGGCAATTCCGGAACGACCTGGGACCGGTAGGCCAGCGCGATCCTCCAGGCCTCGGGGCGGGCGACAGCAAAGAGCCGGTCGTAGTAACCGCGCCCATAGCCCAGACGGTGGCCGGCCGGGTCGAACCCCACTCCGGGCACGATGAACAGATCGATTTCTCCCGGCGGGCAGATCCGGTCGGGCTGCATGCAGACGTCTTCGGTCGGCTCCAGCAGGCCGAACTGCGCCGGCGCCAGTTCATCGGTCGCCCTGATTTCGGCGAGCTGGAGGTCATCGCCTCGGCAGGCCGGTACCACCGCGCGGCGCCCCGCCGCGAGCGACTCCTCGATCAGTGCCAGCGTGGGCACCTCGCTTCTCACTCCCACGTACCAGCAGATCGTCGCCGCGTCGGCAAATGCCGGCAGCGCTCGCAGGTGCTCGGCGATTCTGCGGCTCCTGACCTCGCGCTCCGGCTCGGAGTCGCGTTGCGCCAGAAGCCGGCGGCGAAGCTCGGCTTTGTCGGGCATCAGCCCAATAAGCATCATTGCGGCACGATTGCCAAGCGCCGGCTCTCGACTGTGCCGACCGGGAGCCCTACCTTTCGCACCGAGCCGAGCTGTGGTCGGCGACTACTCGATCAGCGAGGACCCGGCGTGAGCGGCACCTTTCGCGTGGCGGTGAGCAAGGATTACCTGACATTTGCCTCCGCCCACTTCATCACTTTCCGTGGGCACCGGTGCGAGGCGCTGCACGGCCATAACTATCGGGTCGGCATCACCGTGGAAGGCGCGGTCGACCCCGAATGCAACTTCGTCGTCGACTTCGCCGTGCTGAAGCAGATCGTCAAGCCGCTGGTCGACGCCATCGATCATCGCGTCATTCTCCCGACCGAAAATCCCAAGCTGGCCATCGCCGCGGACGAAGAGCGGGTCACGGTGCATTACCAGGGCGAGCCGCGCTACGTCTTTCCGCGGAGCGACTGCGCGCTCCTGCCGATTCTCAACAGCACCGCCGAAATGCTGGCGGAGTATCTGGCGCGCCAGGTCTGCGATGGATTGCGGGCGCGAGGGGTGAGCGGGTTGGCGCGAATGACGATCGAAGTCGAAGAGAGTCCCGGCCAGTCCGCCAGCTTTGAGCTGATTCCGAGCGGACCGTGAGCCGCGCGGTAATCGGGTGGTGGCTCGGACGGAGCACCGCCGCTGCCGCGCGATTTGCCGGCAATGAACCGGCGGCGCCGGATCGCGATGCCGCCCGTCCGATCCAGCCAGGCGGAGGCATCGCTGAACTGGTCTCCTGCATCACCGAACTGGCGCGAGATGTCGGTTCCGGCCCCGGCGCCAGCCATGCGGTGGTGCTCGGCCACGACTGGAGCGCCGGCTTTGCCACTCTGGGAGCAGCGGTGTCCTGCGCGCTGGACGGCTTTGCCGCCGCGCTGCCGGGCGCACCGTTTTATCTGCTCACGGTAGACGGCGAGCTGGCTGCACCCGAGCGTGCTCGCGGCGAACCGCTCACCGTGGCCGGCGCATGCTGGGCGGCAGCGGCGGCGCTGGCTGCCGAAGTCTATCCCGACGCGTTGTATGTCGCGGTGGGGCCGTCTCGCACCGAGCTGGTGTCGCTTTCCGGCGGCGCCATCGCCGCGGCCGGCCGCACCGACGCCGAG
>DASSTY010000330.1:0-2785 GCA_035707585.1 Gemmatimonadales bacterium | reverse complement strand
CTGGCATCTACCATCGGATGCTCGGTCAGCCCGTCGCAGACATCTTCAGTAATTCGCTGGTCCGAGCGGCGATAGTTCCGGGGACCCTGCCCGCGAAAATCATCGCGAACGTGCCCGGCGCGCGAGAGGTCGACGCCATTCGGCGGCAGCGCCGGTCCCGGAGCGCCTCTCCGCCAGACGGGAAGCACGCTCCGGTCCCACTGCACCGGGCCGTACGGCATGCGGTCGGGCGGCGAGCCATGACTCTGGCTGTAGCGCCAGCTCTCCAGATCATAGATCGGCGGCCGCGGCACGCCGGGGCGCTGACCGCGGCGGACCATGTCGGGGTTCTGGAATTCCATGCTACGCCCCCCGATTCCGCACGTGAACATGGGTGCATACATCCCGCACTCCCCCGACCGATTCGGCCAGGTCGACGGCCAGCCGCTTGTCGCGCCGGCTCTCGACTTCGCCGTCGAGCTGCACCTCGCCGTTCTCGACCCGCACTTCAAGTCCGCTGGCGTCGAGATCGGGCTGCTGTGTCAGCGCCTCGCAGACTTCTTCCATGATTCGCTCGTCGGACCGCTGGTAATTGCGGGGCCCCCGCCCGGTGTTGGGTCCAGGGTGGTTGAACTGCGGATTGTAGCTGCCCGGCATGAGCCCGCCGACGAGCTGTCCGCCGTAGCTCGAGAGTTCGGATGTTCCCGCTTCCCAATATCCCAGTTCTGGATTACGCCCCCGCGCTCCCTGGCCCCACATCCCCGGCGCGCGCACCTCGGCATCGTGCGGAATCTTGTCGAAGCCGAGCGATGCCGGATACACGCCAGTGTGAGGGACCACGTCTCGACGGCCGGCGCCGCCACCAGGCTGTCCGCTTTCCCGCTTGCTTTGCGCGCTCCTGGTGATGGGGGTCTGCCGCCCCTGTTCGTGGCCAGTGTTGTGTATCGTTGCCATGATCCCCTCCCCCTACCTGCCGCCGCCGTCGTTGTGCCAGCGGTTTCGAACGTGAATGTGGGTGTGAACGTCGGTGACTCCAGGAATCGATTCGGCGAGCTCGACCGCCTCGCGCTTGGTGGCGCGGTCGGGCACGCTGCCGCTCAGCGTCACTTCGCTCTCCGCCACGTCGACGTCGAGATCGCTGACGTCGAGATCGTGAACGGTGAGCGCTTCGCAGACATCTTCCCGGATCCGTTCTTCCGAACGATGAAAGTTTCTGGGGCCCACCCCGGCATATCGGCCCGGCCCCAGTCCGATGTCGATGTTGGTACCTCGGGCGGCTTCGCTGGTGTATCCGCTGCGGCTGCCGCCGAAACCGCCGCGGAGATAGGCGCTGCTCAGGTCTTCAGCCATTGTTCCTCCCGCTCGGCTTGCTACTATCCGGGGACAGGCCCCTTTCGCAACCTATACCGGTCGCCAACCAGAGAGAACGTGCCATGAACACCGCCCGCCGCACCCAGGGATTCCGGGAGTCGGTCATTCGGGGGATGACGCGGGTTGCCCGCGAAGCCGGGTCGCTCAACCTGGCCCAGGGTTTTCCCAACTTTCCGGCGCCCGATCTGCTGAAAGAGGCGGCGGCGCAGGCGATTCACGACGACATCAACCAGTACGCCATCACCTGGGGTGCTCAGCGGCTCCGCCATGCACTGGCGTCCCGTTACGCGGAGTGGTACGGCATCGAAGCCGATCCCGATCGGGAGATCACCGTCACCTGCGGCGCCACCGAAGCGATGATCAGCGCGCTCCTGGCGCTGGTGAATCCGGGAGACGAAGTGATCGTCTTCGAACCGTTCTACGAGAACTACGGCCCCGACGCGATCCTGAGCGATGCGCGCCCGGTGTTCGTTCCGCTGGCGCCGGGAGAACCGCTCGATCTCGACCGGCTGCGCGCCGCGGTGACACCCCGAACCCGCGCCATCATCGTGAACACGCCGAGCAATCCCGCCGGACGAGTGCTGTCACTGGCGGAGCTGGACGGAATCCGGGACCTCTGCGTGGAGCACGATCTCCTGGCGATTACCGATGAGATCTACGAACACATTCTCTACGACGGGAAACACATTCCTCTGGCAACGCTGGAAGGGATGCGGCCGCGCACGGTGACGATAAGTGGGGCATCGAAAACCTTCAGTGTGACTGGTTGGCGAATCGGCTGGCTGATTGCGCCGGCGGAACTGACCGACGCGATCCGGAAGGTGCACGACTTTCTGACCGTCGGTGCGCCGGCGCCGCTGCAGGAGGGCGTGGCTGCGGGGCTCGAGCTGTTCGAGGACTCGTTCTATCGCGAACTGGCCACGGCGTATCGGCGCCGTCGCGACCGGCTGGTCTCCACGCTGCAGACGGCCGGCTTTCGCTGCGTTGCCCCGCAGGGTGCCTACTACATCCTGGCCGACTTCAGTCCGCTATCGGAGCTGGACGACACCGACTTTTCTCTCTGGCTTTCGCGCGAAGTTGGCGTGACGCCGGTTCCCGGTTCCAGCTTCTATCACGACCCGACGCTCGGCCGTCATCAGGTGCGATTCGTCTTCTGCAAGACCGACGACGTGCTGGAGGAAGCCGCCCGCCGCCTCACCCACGTCCGGGCCGCCCTGGCCGGCGAGCCGATTCCAGAGCGCTCGGCCGAAGCCGCCATCCGCAGCGGACTGCAGCGGTGATGCCGAGTGATGATTGAAGTGTTTCACGCGGAGCCGCGGAGAGTGCGGAGACGGAGTCCGAGACCCTTGAACATGTGGCTCACCCGGAGAACACGGAGGACACGGAGGGTTCCGATTACAATTCCGACCCCCGTGCACCACCCGCAACATCATTT
>DASSTY010000329.1:0-3077 GCA_035707585.1 Gemmatimonadales bacterium | reverse complement strand
TGCGGCCCACAGCGCGCCGCCGTCCATCCGCAACAACGTATCGACTGGCACGGACACGAGTTGATCGCTGCCGATGCCCAACGCGCGGACGATCTTTTCCCAGGAGTAGTGCGCGGTCGCGGCAACCAGCACGATGGCAGGCGGCAGCGTGTCGCCGAACCAGTGCGCCAGCCGCACACCGTACTCCTGATAGCCTACAGTAGCCAGAGAATGGGCGTCGAGCGCTTTCCGTACCGCCGCCGGGGGAGCGGACTGCTGCAGCGTGTCGAGCAGGTCCAGCGCCGCGGAGTTGGGGATGTTGAGCAGCGACCAGAGCGAGAGCGATTCCACCGCGGCCCGTGATCCGTCGGCCGTGGTCACCTCGAGGGGAACACCGAGATCCCTCGCGGCGAGCGCCAGCGCGATCGGCAGATACTGGATGTTCCGCGCCATCCAGAGTGCCTCGAAGTTGGCGACGGTTCCGCCCGAGGTGAGATGCCCCCACGCGTGCCGGTCATCGTACCCGATCATCCGCGCCAGCGCGGCGGCAACTTCCAGCTCGAGAGCGGTCGTCACCGGTGCCGCCTCGGCGCCAATGTTGTTCGGATTGTAGAGCAGCGCCGCGATGTAGCCCACCTGCGCCGCCAGGGTCGGCTCGTACAGCATGTGGCCCTGGTAGCGGCCGCTGAAGAAGGGGATGTCGCGCTTGAGCGCAGCCAGCAGCCCCATCAGTTCCTGCGTCAGTGTGTCGACCGCGTGCTCAAAACCCGGCTGCCGCTTGTCGGCTTCCCGGATGGTGATTCCATCCTCCGGGTGGAAGTTGCGCCGCCAGAAGATGTGGTCGCGGATCGCCTCCGTAACCAGCCGTTCCAGCAGAGCCGCATTCTCGGCGCGAGGGCCCAGGAACCATGAACGAAGCGCCTGATCGGGAGAATTTGTCATCCTCGTATCATGCACCGATTTCATGAAGATCGCAGCCTGATTGAGATGAGAAAATCTTCAGGGTTCTCCGATTTGCTCCATCGAACGGCAGCACCGCAGCGACAGCCCATCACGCCCGCGCAGTTCACCGCCGATTCATGATTCGTTCATACATCTGTGGCTAGATTGGTGGTGGGCACATGACTGGAGCGAAATCATGACATACCTGAGCGGCACCACCCATCGTGTTGCGGACCTGATGACCCCCGATGTACATGCGATCGCGCCCGACGCCATGCTTGCGGAGGCGGTGCGACTGATGGCCGACGAGCACATCTCCGCTCTGGCGGTGACGGCGGCTGACGGCCGGCTTCTGGGAGTGGTCTCCACCGCAGACGTTCTGCAGGCCGAGGCCGAATCCGATGCCGGCGAGCCGGACGCTCGCAATGCACTGTTGGAGCGCACGCTGGTCGAGGACATCATGAACCGGACCCCGATTTCAATCGGACCGGATGCCGGACTGCGCGAAGCGGCGCAGCACATGCTCTACGCCGAGGTACACCGGCTCTTCGTCCAGCGAGACGGCCGACTGGTCGGAGTGATATCGCAGACCGATCTGGTTCGAGCGCTGGCGCAGGGGAAGGCGTAGGCGCGCCGGGTGGCGCGCCGCTTCAGGCGGCGGTCGTTTCCGGCCGATCCAGGATGGCGCGGTCCCACCCGCCGCCGTTGGCGCCGGCTTCATAGGTCGACTGGCAGAATGCCAGCAGTGCGCCGGCCGGATCGGCGGCGGAGCGAACCGCGTCGTACGGCAGAACGAACTCGCGGAGGGTCTCGTCGTAACGGGCCTGGGCGGGTAGAACCGGCGAGGTGGAGTAGCCCTCCGGCTCGGGGTAGCAATAGGCATAGAACGCCGCCTCGCCAAACCCGCCGCCGCCGGGCCAGAATCCGCAGCTGCTGCACTCGCGCGAATAGGCTTCGATCATCACGTAATCGGGACAGTTCGGGACGCCGCCCTGGTGACGCGGCGCCGGCCGCCCGGAGAATCGGGTAGCCGCCAGATCGAAGCTCCCCCAGAAGAAGTGCACCGGACTCTGCTTGCCCTGAAAGCGGGAAGCGAACCGCCGGAGGACCTGGTCGCTCTGGAGCATCACGCGCCACCACCGCTCCGCCGCCGCGGCGTCGTAAGCGGCGTGGGTCTGGTCTTCGGCAAACGGAATGGCGGTTGGGATTTCGACCGGAACCGGATAGATCCGTGCGGCAATTCCCAGCGATCCCAGGGCGTCGGTGTACTTGCGATAGAACTCTGCCACCGACTGTGGTTGCAGCGGAATAGTCCGGGTTTCCCCGTCGCTGACTCGCAAATACAACTGACGATCGAGGAAATCGAATTCGATCGCCAGCACGCGGGTCGCCGCCGGCAACGGCGCCGTGACGAGCCCGCGGGGAGTAAGATGGAGGGTAACCTGCCACCAGTGATTGGCCATCGGCGCCAGCGCCAGACTGGTCTTGCCGACGATCTGGGTCCACATGTGCAGCGTTTCGCAGGTGTCCTGCCAATCGGCCAGGGGCAGTGCCGGCCACGAACTCGTCGTCATTGCGGCGTCGGCGCTGGTTCGAACATCAGTTCGTCCACGTAACACCAACCCCAATCCTCGCCCGGCTCGAAGCTTCGGATGATCGGATGATGGGTGTCGTGGTAGTGCGCGGTGGCATGCTTCCCGATCGAGTTGTCGCAGCACCCCACGTGACCGCATTCCAGACAGAGCCGCAGATGCACCCACCGCATCCCGCTCTTGAGACACTCTTCGCACCCGGCGGGCGTCCGGGGCGTGACGTTGCGAACCTCGCTGAGGTGCCTGCACCGTGTGGCCATGATCCCTCCCTGGGCCCGATCGGCCTCCTCTGGCAAGATAGCCCCGCCGCCGGTCAACCGCGATCAGTTGCCGGCGGCACCGCCCGGCGCCAGCCGGAAATCGTATTCCAGATGGATGGTATCGGCCACGCTCAGCACGATCGGCACCCGCGGCTGCGGAAGCTGCATGTCGTCGAAGGTAAAGGCGGTTGCGGCGGTGCCGGTCACCGTGTCGTGATTGAAACGGGCCACTGCGTTCCAGGTAGTGGGATGGGAGACGCCCTTGATCGTCAGGTTACCGATCAACTGAAAGCTGTCTGTCCCC
>DASSTY010000328.1:0-4625 GCA_035707585.1 Gemmatimonadales bacterium | reverse complement strand
GCGGTGATGCACAACGGCGAATTGCAGCAGGTGGCCCCTCCGATGGAACTCTATCGCGAGCCCGCCAATCAGTTCGTCGCCGGGTTCATCGGCACCCCGGCGATGAATTTCCTGCGGCGCGATGGCGTGGTGATCGGTGTGCGACCTCACCAGCTCATCGTGGGGGCTGACGCGCTCCGCTACGCTGCGCCGCTGATCGGCCGGGTATGGCTGATCGAACCGGTGGGAAGCGAACAGATAGTCCATGTTGCGCTACCCGATACGCCGGATCTGGTAGCGGTCGTTCCGTCAGACCGCGTAATCGAGACCGGCGAAGAGCTTCCGATCGCGTTTCCACCGGACGCGATGCACCGTTTCGACCGATCCACCGGCCGGCGCCTGCCGCCGTAGCTCCCCAACCGCTTACCGATGAGGAGATATGACCGACCTTCGCTATCCGATCGGACCGTTCACCTTCGACGGCGACACATCTGCGAACGCACGTTCCCGGCGGATCGCCCAGATCGCCGCGTTGCCCGAAGCGCTCGGAGCGGCGGTAGCGGGGCTCTCCGAGCGGCAGCTCGACACGCCATACCGCCCCGGCGGTTGGACCGTTCGCCAGGTGGTTCATCACGTGCCCGATAGCCACCTCAACGCCTACACCCGATTCAAGCTGGCGCTCACGGAAGAGAACCCGACGATTCGGCCCTACCACGAGGCCCGGTGGGCTGAGCTGCAGGACACTCGTGCTACCCCGATTGCCGTCTCCCTGCTGCTGCTTTCCGCGCTGCACGAGCGCTGGGTCAACCTGCTTTCTTCGATGGACGACGATGACTGGCGCCGGCCGATGGTGCACCCCGATTCGGGCCAACTCGATCTGGACCAGATGCTGGCTCAGTATGGCTGGCATGGCGCGCACCACGTGGCGCATGTAACGGCGCTCCGCGCTCGCGAAGACTGGGACTGAACCGGGCGGCGCAGTTGGTTAGATTTCGGGCGGAATGTCCTCACCGTCTCCTCTCGATATCGCGCTTCACGACCGTTTCGGATTGACCGCCTTTCGCGAAGGCCAGCGCGAAGCCGCCGGCGCGGTGCTGGCCGGGCGCGACCTCATCGCGGTCATGCCCACCGGCGCCGGCAAATCGCTCTGTTTTCAGCTCCCCGCGCTGCTGGTGCCGGGGACGATGATCGTGATTTCGCCGCTCATCGCGCTGATGAAGGATCAGGTAGACAGACTGCGCGCCCGCGGGGTGCGTGCCGCCGCGATTCACTCGGGCCTCGATCCCGATGAGCGCCGGGATGCGGCTCTGCAGCTGCAGCGGGGAGAGCTCGATCTGCTCTACGTTGCCCCGGAACGGCTCGCCAGCCAACGGTTCCGCCAGATGCTGGAGGAGACGCGCCCCAGCCGGCTGGTGGTCGACGAAGCCCACTGCATCAGCCAGTGGGGGCACGATTTCCGTCCCGACTACCGGCGTCTGGCGGGGCTTCGCGCCCAATTGAACATTCCCGCCGCTGCCTTTACCGCCACCGCCACGCCGGAAGTCCGCCGCGACATCGCGCAACAGCTCGGCCTCACCGATCCGTTGGAGCTCGTTACCGGCTTCGAGCGGCCCAACCTCACCCTTGCAGTAGAACTCTGCCGCGGCCGGGCAGACAAGGAGCGGGCGCTTCGCCAATTGATCGGCGACCTGGGCACACCGGGGATCGTTTACGCAGCCACCCGCAAGCACGTGGAGCACTGGGTCGGGGTGCTCCGCAGCCTCGGCGTCAAGGCCGGCGGCTACCATGCGGGACTCGCCGACGCCGAACGGCGCAGGGTCCAGGAAGATTTCCAGAGCGGCCGGCTCGATGTGATCGCCGCGACCAACGCGTTCGGAATGGGCATCGACAAGTCCGATATCCGATTTGTAGCGCACGCCGATTTGCCGGGCAGCGTCGAGTCGTACTATCAGGAAGCCGGACGCGCAGGGCGAGATGGGTTGCCGGCACGCTGCACCCTGCTCTTCTCGGGAGCGGACCTGCGCACCCAGGAATTTTTCCTGGCCGGCGGCAACCCCGAGCCGGCGACGTTCCGCCGAGTCTGGCGGATGCTGGGCGACGGTGCTTCGGACGAAGAAGTGGAAGATCGGATTGGCCCCGACGCCATGGCCCGCGCCGCCGCGCGAACCGCGGCTCGGGTGCTACGGCGTGCAGCCGAGCATCGCGGTGTTGCGCTCGGCGAAGGGGAACCGCCGGTGGATCTGACCGCTCGGCAATCCAAGCAGCAGCGCGATCGCGAGCGACTCGATACCATGGTGCGCTACGCCTACGGCCGCGGCTGTCGCACCCGGTTCATTTACGATTACTTCGCTGGCGGCGCGCGCGGCGGTCACGCCCCTCACTGCGGCACCTGCGACGTCTGCCTCGGCTGGCGGCGGGGTACCGGCCGGCCCATCACCGACGACGAGTATGAGCGAGTCCGGATCGCGCTCTCCGCGGTGGGGCGGCTGTCGGGGCGATTCGGGCTGGAGCGAGTTGCCCAGGTGCTGGTGGGGAGCCAGTCGCGCGAGGTGATCGACCGCGGGCTGGATCGGATCCCTACGTATGGCAAGCTCTCGGGCGCCACGCTCGATCAGATCCGCGACCTGCTCAATCTCCTGGCCGATGCGGGGCTGATCGAGCGGCACGGGATCGAAGGCGGCCGTCCCGGCGCGTTCGTCCTGGCGCTGAGTGATGCGGGAAGAGCCGTCGCGATGGGCAAAGAACGGCCCGAGCTGCCGTTCCCTGACGCGGCTCCGGCGCCGGCCCCACGAAAACGCGGCAAGTCTGGCGCAATGCTGGCCGGCGCCGCCGATCCCGGGCTGGTGGAGCGCCTCCGCTCCTGGCGAGCAGAGGAAGCCCAGCGCCGGCGGGTGCCGGCCTACGTCATCTTCCACGACAGCACCCTGGCCGCCCTGGCGGAGCACCGCCCCCAGAGCCGGGCCGCCCTCCTGGCGGTCCGCGGGCTCGGCCCAGCCAAGCTCGAGGCCTACGGAGACGCGCTCCTGGAATTGCTGGCAACCTGATTGCATGGCTGGAGCAGCCGGCGGCAGGATATCTTCGAACTCACGCGGGAGGCGGGCGTGTCCAAAGTGCTCTCCGGGCTGGGCGCCTTCGTCGGCGGCTCAGTCGGATGGTGGATCGGCGGTCATATCGGCATCATGACGGCGTTCATGATCAGCATCGTCGCCACCGGCGTCGGGATCTATGCCGGACGCCGCATCGCCCGCGAGTACCTGGAGTAACTGGACCAACTCAGCAGAAAGGACCCGGCCCGTGCCCCAGATCAATCTGGACAACGATGAAGCGGCAACTCTCAGAGACGTCCTGCAGGACTACATCTCGGATCTTCGGATGGAAATTGCGGGCACCGACGCGATGGATTTTCGAGAGGAGCTCAAGGCCCGGGAGGCGGTGCTGAAGCGCCTCCTCGCGCAGCTCGGTCCCGGCTGAGCTACATCGTCACCCAGCCGGTCTCGAGCGCCGACACCCAGTCGTGCCGGTTCTGCAGCCGCGCTTGCCGAGCGGCGGCTTCATGATCATACGGCACCGCCACCAACTCAGCGCACCACCCGGTGGCGGTTCGTTCCAGCACCGCGTACCGAGCATCCGGTGCGCCAGTCTGCATTACATGCGGCTCGGGTGTGTCCTGGGTGTATGCCGGAAGCCCGACACTGCCCGGGTTGACGATCAACCTGCCGCCAACCCTAACGATCCGCGGCAAATGGGAGTGGCCGCAAAGGAAAACCGCCGAGCGCTCGCGACCGAGCCGAGCCTCGATTGCGCCCGGTTCGGCGAGATCTACCCGCCCCGCGTTGATCGATTCGAGCAGATATTCGGAATCGCTCGACGGCGTGCCGTGGACGGCGAGCACGCCATCAAACACTGCCGCCCGCGCCGGCAAACCGGCCAGCCACGCCTTCTGCACATCCGAAAGCCGATCGAAGGCATATCGATCGGACGCGCCAAGTGTTTCGGGAGACTGCTGGAGGAGGGCACGGTCGCAGTTGCCGGCAATCTGCTGCCAGTTCTGCTGCATCAGGAAGGATACCGTTTCATCGGGCCAGAGCGGGCCCGAGGCGTTGTCTCCCAGGTTGATGACCGATTCGATTCCTCGCCGTGCGACGTCCCGGACCACCGCTTCCAGCGCCAGGATGTTGCCGTGGATATCGGCCAGGACGGCGAACCGCGTCACGATACCTGCGGCGCCTCGACGATCTTGTAGAGCCACCCCGATGCAGCCACCACGTAGACTTCGCCCTGAGCATCTTCGCAGATGCCGACGACGTCGTCCACATTGCCGTTAATTAGCGGCAGATCGAGCTGCGGCCCCCCATCCACAGCCCGGCCGCCGGTGATCTCGGCGCGGCGCACCCACCCGCCGCAGAAATCGCCATAGAGATAGGTGCCCTGCAGGTCGGGAATCTCGCTCCCGCGGTACACCACACCTCCGGTAACCGAACACCCGTCGTTGTGAGAGTACGTCACCACCGGCAATACCAGTCCTTCAGTTGAGCAGCCGGCGAGAGGGCGGAAGCAGCGGGTTCCCTCGGTGATGGGCCAGCCAAAATTCGCTCCGCCCTGACCATAGGGCCGGAAATCCACCTCTTCCCAGTTGTTTTCTCCTA
>DASSTY010000327.1:0-6071 GCA_035707585.1 Gemmatimonadales bacterium | reverse complement strand
AATCCAGCCGGCCCAGTCGTCGGGCCCGATTCGGTTCGGAGTGGTCAGCACCGGACTCGGTGCCACCGTGGTGACCGTGGCGTTTTCGTCGGTGACGCGATCGTGCGGCGACGCAATGGTGAGCGGATACGGCGCGAAATGCCCGCGGATGAACTGGTACTGCTGGTATTGCACGAGGAGGTGCCCGCCGGCGCGAGCGTAGGCCAGAAGGCGATCGTTGTTGGCCACCAGCGCGCGATCGGTTTCGTAAGCGCGGGGACCGACCACGATCACGTCGTAACGGCTCAGATCGCCCCGCGCCAATGCCTGTCCATCCAGCAGTTCGACTGGCAGCCCGATGCTGCGAAGCGCTTCGGGAACCCGGTCGGCAGCGCCGCGGATGTAACCGATTCGGCTCACCTTCGGCAGAGTGAGCGGAGCCACGACAACTTCGACTGCCGCGGGCGTGGTGAAGGCCCGCGCACGGATATGCGGGTAGTCTACTACCTGCACGCCGGTGGTGTACTTCCGCCCCGATTGATCGACCGCTTCCACTCCGATCCGGTACCGGCCGGCGGTAAGCCGGGCCGGCTGCCGCACCGAAAATGTCACCGTGGTCGTTTCGTCTTCTCGAGCGAACGAGAAGTTCTGCGGCGCAACGGCAGGCCACCCATCGGGTACGATCAGCCGCACCGTGCCGCGGGTGGTATCGCGGGCGCCGTTGGTGAGTGCCACTGTGAACGAATGGGCGCCGCTTCCGATCGGCCACACCAGGGTGTCGGGGCTGATCGCCACGCCTACTCTGGGTACGACGATCAGCGGATCGCGCAGTTCACCCTGGGCCTGGTCGTCGGTCCGATAGCTCACTTCGCGGGACTCCGCCGGGTCGTTCGACGGCGGCAGCTGCAGCACCGCCGTGAGAGGCGGCGGGCCGAACGGTTCGCCCCACCAGGCGCGCGCATCGGCCGGCCAGGAGTACATCCAGCCGTTGAGCGGCCGGCGCATGAAGTACGGCTCCGCCGACGGGGCGCTGTCGGGCGGCACGGCGGTCCACTCGCCTCCTCCACCGGAGACGCGCCAGCCGCTGCTCTCCAGTGCAACGCGCGCCGAATCGGCTTCGGCTCCAGACCAGGCCTGGGTTTCGATCGTGACCGGCTCTCCGGCAACGATCCGGTCGTCATCGGCGCGGGCATCGAAAAGCACTCCGCGCGCGATCGCCCTGATCCGGCCGATATGCCGCGCCTGGTCGGCCAGTTCGATGGGCCAGTGAGCCGCACCGCCGGGCCACACGGCCGCAGCGGAATCGAGCAGCGCGGCCGCCGTGTCGGCCAGCGCCGCCACTGTCGAGTCGGCCGTGGCTGCGCGCATCCGCACCACCACCCGGCCGTAGCGGGTGAGCGCCGAATCCGCCCGGCGCTGTGTTGCCGCCGGCAGCCCCGCCGCCAGCGAGGCAATGGTGGTGTCCACGCCGGCAAAGAACGTCGGCGCACCGGCGCCGGTCCGGTCATCCCAGAGCGTCACCCGCACCGGCGACGGGCCGATCTGCTGCAGCTGTCCCATATCCTGCGACCGGTGACGGCTTCGGCTCCGCATCGCGATCTGGTGGTAAGTCTGTCCCACCGCCGGATCGAGCGCACCGCCGTTCATGACCAGCGGAGTACCGGTGCTGTCGGTTCGCCAGAGACTCCGGTAGAGCTTGAGCGGAGTCCACGGAGCCAGCCCCTCTTCGGTCTGCAGCTCCGGAAAGCGGGTCGAGTCTCCCGCGATCCGGAACGCCTCGCGGGCCGCCCATCCCGCCGCCTGGTGCTGACCGTGCCCGTCGCGCGGCGTCCCGCTGAAAATCGAAACCACCACCTGCGGCCGGAACCGGCGGATGATTCGCACCACATCCTTGAGCACCGAATCCCGCGGCCAGTGCTGCCAGGTGTCGTCGAGGGTCTTGGAGAACCCGAAATCGTAGGTCCGGGTGAAGTACTGCCGGGCACCGTCCAGTTGCCGGGCGCTCAGCAGCTCCTGGGTGCGCAGGAGGCCCAGCGCCTCACCCAACTCGGATCCGATCAGATTCTGGCCGCCTTCGCCGCGGTTGAGCGCCAGGTAGGCGGACTCGACGCCCATCTCGCGGGTAAGCAGCGTCAGTAGCTCGGTATTCTCGTCATCCGGATGCGCGCCGATCATGAGAACCCGTTTCTCGTGACCGACCATCCGGAGTTCGTGGGCGAGCGCGGCGGCGCCGCCGGTAGACGGCGGAGCCAGTTGGGCGGCAAGCGGCCCGGCGAATGAAATGACCAGCAGGTTGAGCGAAACGAGGAAGGAGCAATGGCGCACAGACCCCAACCGGTTAGAGGCGACCGGAAGGTAATCGGAGCCGAGGCCGTGAGCACGACCTCGGCTCCCGATCGGGGCTATTCGCTGTCGGAGGCAGCTCCAAATGGCGTCCGCGTCAGCGACTGCCGGAACGCCGGGTGCCGAACCCAGAGGGTGATTCCCATCGCCAGCGCCGCCAGAGTGTTGGCGACGATGACGGTCCAGAGCGGGAAGAGCTCGCTGGTCCGCTCCGACAGCATCACGATGACACCGTAGAAGAACACTTCGAAGGCCAGAAAGAGCGGCAGAAGGGCGAATCGGATGACCGAACTGGTGGTGGCCAGGTGAACGATCTTGACCAGCGCCATTCCCAGCAGGATGAACAACACAAAGTGAAACACGGTGTATGCCGCGATCGCCGCCGGATCGCGCACAGTCAACACCGGATCGGGATTGCCGAAGAGGACCACCTGCCCCAGCACACTGGGAGTTCGGAACGGGTACCCGGCTATCAGATCCAGAATGAGGAAGTAGGCTGCGATCGCCACTCCCCCGATCAGGCCGACATCAGTCCCCTCTCCCAGCACTGAATGATCTCGCGGCATAGCGCCTCCCATAGCGGTGATCAGGGCCGGCGACGCGAACTCCGGCGGACTGCCTCTTTCTACACTAGGGCCGAGCACTGGGGGCGCAAGGGGTAAGCTCACATTGGACGAGCTATGGGCCGCGCCGGGCAGTACATGCAGGACAGGGGCAATCGGCGAGCAGCTGATGGAATGTGTAGATCCCGGTGGAATGCCCGTCGCTCCAGGTGATGCGGAGGCCGTACGCTCCCACCAGCGCCAGCGACACCGGGCGGACGTCCGGCGGTACGGTGGCAGGATCGAGCAGCGGCTGGCCCGACATCTCTTCCACGCAGTGGGCGCAGGGGCAGGCGAGCCGCAGCTCGCGCGCCGGGTAGAATCCCTGGTGTCCCTGATCATCCCACTCGATCAGGAGGCCGTTGTCCTGCCGGGTGATTGCTCTCGGGGTGCTGGACGAAGTGGTCATTGCCGTTTGAGAGAAGATGAAGAAAACGGGCCCTCTCCACCGGGAGGCAGAGAGGGCCCGAACATTACCCCGACGATGTCAGGCTACCAGATCGCGCAGCCGGTCGCCGGTTTCGCCTTCGCGGAGCCGCAGAAGGGCGCGGTCGCGCAGCTGGCGGATCCGCTCGCGGGTAACGCCCATCATCCGGCCGATCTCCTCGAGCGTGCGGCTGTTGCCGTCGTCGAGGCCGAAGTAGAGCCGGAGCACCTTGGCGTCGCGGGGCGGCAGCGAAGCCAGGGCCGCCTCGATGTCCTGGGTCTGGCTGTTGGCCATGGTGGACATGTCGGTGCTTTCCTGCTCGCCGGTAGCGAAGCGCTCGATCCGCTCGTTGCCCTCGCCATCGCGGGTAGGATGATCGAGCCGCACCGCCTCGGAGTTGAGCGCGCTGAGGCTGCGAACCGCCTCCAGCGTGAGCCCGGTGGCCCGGGCCAGCTCCTCGGTGGTGGGCATCCGCCCCAGCCGATCCTTGAGCAGGGTGGTGGTACGCCCCAGCCGGCTGAGATCGGCCGTACGGTTGAGGGGAACCCGCACCGGCCGGCCGTGGCGGGCAATAGCCGCCTGGACCGCTTGGCGAATCCACCAGACCGCATACGAAATGAACTTGACGCCCCGATCGGGATCGAACTTCCGGGCCGCGGTCATGAGACCCAGATTCCCCTCGCCGATCAGATCGACCAAGGGTACCCCGCGATTCTGGAACTTCTTGGCGACCGAGACGACGAACCGGACATTGTGGCGCGCCAGCTTTTCCTGGGCCGCTACATTGCCCCGGAACGCCTTCCGCGCCAGCTCCATCTCCTCTTCCCGATTGAGAAGAGGCACTCGGCTGATCTCGTCGAGGTACAGATCGAGACTCTCGCGCCCCTCATCCACCGCCCGCGCGATCTGCGCTGGACGAACCGGGCGCCGCTTGGACCGTCCTTTCACAGTCACTCTCTTGCCTCCTCTGGGATTCGCATCCCCCACACACGGACAGCCACCGTTTCCGATGCACTGGACACGACAACTCCGCAATTTAACTGCTAAAGTCCACAAAATCAATAGCTTAGAACATCAGCCCCTAAACCGTGGCGGGATGATGAGTTGCGCGATTTCGACTCGACGCGCGCGCTCTCGACCCTTTTACTCCAACTCACGGCCGCCTCACTCTGGACGGACTCAGCAACGATGCTTGCACGCCTGAAGTTCCCGGTCTCATATAGATGCGCGGGCCGCCGGAAAGGATGCCGGCGACCCGCGCAGATTGTCCGGTAAGGCGGTGGATCACTGGTTCGAACGGCCTCCCGGCATCCCCCGCCCCATTCCGGGCATCTCCTGGGGCGTTTCAGTAATGGCCGACTTGGCTCCCGTTCCGCTGGCGCTCAACTCCATCGTCGACTTCTCGCCGTCCGCGGCACTTGAATCCGTCAATTTGACCAACGCGAATGGAAGATCCTTGTCGATCCAGACGTCCGACCCGTCTTGAGCATTGCGATAATGGGTCGTCGAGAAGGTCCCGGCTGGTACCGTAACCTTTTCGGAGCCAACCGCTTGCATCTTTTCGCAGCCGGTCATCCAGCCGGAGGCGGAGCTGCCGCGGCGGTTGGCGATCCGGCTGAGCATCGCCTGCGGCACCTTCATGGCCGGCCGGTCGCCCATCTTGAAGACGGCTTCCTCAGTTTCGCCGGCCCGATACGGCCACCCGGAGATCAGCACCTGCATGATGATCGGGCCCCGCCTGCCCTGGCTGGTCATCTCCAGCCGGGTCAATGTCTTGCCATCGCGCTGCTCGCTGCCCACCACGGCCATTCGTGTCGTAATGCTGCTATCAGCACCCCCGGTCATTCGCCACTCGGCCCAGGAACCAACCGGGGGCGTCTTGAAACTGGTCTTACACAGCTCCTGTGCCTGTCCCCTCGCCGGCATCGCCAACACGGCCAGCGCTCCCACTGTCCCGATCAGACGACGCATAAAACATTTCCTCGCTCAATGTGGGGTCAGGCCTGCTTGATCTCGGCCACGAGTCGAGTCAACGAGGCCTTGGCATCTCCGAAGAGCATCGCGGTCTTCGGATTGTAGAAGAGATCGTTTTCGATTCCGGCGAAGCCCGATCCCATGCCTCGCTTGAGCACAATTACGCTCCCGGCATGATCGGCGTTGAGGATCGGCATTCCGTATATGGGACTCCCGGGCTCGCTCCGGGCCGCCGGGTTGACCACGTCGTTGGCGCCGATCACCAGTGCCACGTCGGCCCGGTCGAACTCGGGGTTGATCTGGTCCATGTCGTACAGTTTGTCGTACGGCACATTGGCCTCTGCCAGGAGCACGTTCATGTGGCCCGGCATCCGCCCGGCAACCGGGTGGATGGCAAACTTCACCTCCCCGCCCCGCTGCTCGATCAGATCGGCCAGCTCCCGGACCAGATGCTGCGCCTGGGCCACCGCCAGGCCGTACCCCGGGACGATGATGACCAGCCGGGCGTACGCCAGCTGCACCGCCGCATCTTCGGCCGTGGTCTGCCGGACGGTGAGCCCTTCCGCGCTGCGGCCCCCCACCGCGGCGCCGCCGGAACTCCCAAACGCGCCGAACAGCACGTTGGTGAGAGACCGGTTCATCGCCCGGCACATGATCTGGCTCAGGATGATTCCCGAGCTGCCCACCAGGGCGCCCGAAATGATCAGCACATCGTTGCCGATTACGAACCCGGTCATCGCCGCAGC
>DASSTY010000326.1:0-5692 GCA_035707585.1 Gemmatimonadales bacterium | reverse complement strand
GGGCCCTCGAAGAAATGGATCGGCGCCGCGCCATTCAGCAGGAGTACAATCGCGAGCACGGCATCACGCCGGTGTCGATCGTCAAGTCGCTGGAAGAAGTGCGGCTCTCCACCCACGTGGCCGATGCGCGAACCGAGCGGCCCGAACCGGAGCCGGAGTCGCTGGTGCCGGCGGGAGACCTGCACGATCCCGCCCGGCGGGCGGCGGTGATCCAGGTGCTCGAGCGGCAAATGAAAGAGGCCGCGGCCAATCTGGAATTCGAGCTGGCGGCCATGCTGCGCGATCAACTGAACGAGCTGCGCGCTGCCGGTGCGCCCAACGTGCAGCGATCCGGTGGCGGGCGCCCACGGGTACGGCGGCACGCATGATTCGTACGCTGTCCGAAGCCGAGCTCACCGCCGAAGGTGAGGCACTGGGGCGCTCGCTGCCGCCCCGCTCGGTGCTGCTCTTCGAGGGCGAACTCGGCGCCGGCAAGACCACCCTGGTGCGCGCGGTGGCAAAAGGCCTTGGCGTAACCGCCCCGGCAACCAGCCCTACCTACGCTCTGGTGCACCGGTATCAGGGAAGGCGCGGCCCGGTGTTCCATCTCGATTGTTACCGGCTGCGCTCCCCCGACGAAGCCGCCGATCTCGATTGGGAGCGGCTGACGGCAGAGGGCGACGCGCTGCTCATCGAGTGGCCCGAGCGTGCCGGCGCCTGGGTGCCGGCCCCCACGATGAGATTCCGGCTGCGGCATCTGGGTGATCCCGAAGTGCGCCAGCTGGAGATCTCCTGATGTGGCTGGCGCTGGACACCGCTACCGACCGCGCGTCAGTAGCGCTGAGCGGAGCCCGGCTGGAACGCTCGGTTGTCGGGGCTCGGCGCCACGCGGCCGCACTGCCGCGTCTCATCGCGGAGCTGCTGAGTGAAGCCGGTGCCTCAGCGGATCGACTGACTGGTGTGGTTCTGGCCGATGGGCCGGGGAGCTTTACCGGGCTCCGGGTGGGTGCCTCAGTTGCCAAGGGGCTGGTGCTGGCGGGACAACTCCCGCTCCGCACAATGCCGTCGCTCCTGGGCCGCGCCGCGGCAGCGGCGGTCGAGCCGGGTCATCGGATTGTCGTGGTAAGTAACGCGCTGCGAGGCGAGGTGTATGCGGCCTGCTATCGATTTCCGGTGGGGCAGGTGGATGTGATCATGCCGCCAACCGTCACCACCATCGAGCGGCTGACGAGTCTGGAGCCGCCGGCCGCCATCGTGGGAGACGCACCGCCCGAGGCACTCGAACGGCTCGCGGCCTGGGCGGGTGCGCCGGTCATTACCGGCGAAGCCGGCGCCGCACGCGCCGGGCGGCTGCTCGAACTGTTCGACATGCCGGGCGCCGCCACCGCCATTGCCGATGTCGCGACCTGGGAGCCGACCTACGGTCGCCCCGCCGAAGCGCAGGCCCGCTGGGAGTTGAGTCATGGACGTCCCCTTCCAGATTCGGTCGGCACAGCGCGCTGACGCGCCGGCAATGGCGCGGCTGGAACGTCGCTGCTTTACCGACCCGTGGAGCGAGCCGAGCTTCCGCGAGGTCCTCGCCATGCCGTGGGGGTTCGCGCTGGTGGGAGAGAGCGAGGGGCATGTGGTGGCGTACATCATCGGCCGCGAAGCTGCCGGGACCGGCGAGGTGCTCAACCTCGCGGTCGCGCCGGAACTCCGCCGGCAGGGAATCGGCCGGATGCTGCTGCGCGCCGGGTTGGCAGCGTTCGCGGCCCGCGGCGCCGAGGAGGTATTTCTGGAAGTGCGCGAATCCAACGCGGCGGCGCAGCAGCTCTACCAAGAACTCGGCTTCCAGGCGGTGGGGCTCCGCCGCGGATATTACCGGAATCCCCGGGAGAGTGCCCTCGTGCTGCGGCTGGGACTCACCGCCGACGCCGGTGCGCCGCCTGCCGATGCCGGTGCGGCAGAATGATTCGGAGTACGGTGAAACTGGTTACTGATCGTCACTGCAGCACTATATTCTCTGCGGGTCCACTGTGCCGGGACCGCCGTGCACTGACCCGCCGAACCGAGGAGGTATTGTGAGCCGGAGCTTGAACAAGGCGATTCTGATCGGGAATCTTGGCGCCGACCCGGAAGTCCGGAGCACCACCAACGGCTCCCGGGTGGCCACCCTGTCGGTCGCCACCAGTCGCCAGTGGAAAAACCAGAGCGGCGAAAAACAGGAAAAAACCGAATGGCACCGCGTGGTGCTCTGGAACAACAAGGCCTCCAACCTCGCCGATATCGCCGAGAAGTACTGCAAGAAGGGCGATAAAGTGTATGTGGAGGGGAGCATCGAGTACCGTTCGTGGCAGGATCGCGAAGGGCAAACCCGCTACACCACCGAAATCAACGGTCGCGAGCTGATTCTGCTCTCCGGCCGCAGTGGCGATGGTGCGGAGTCGTACGCCGGCTCCCGGGCGGCGGCCAGCGCCGGCGGCGCTCCGTCGGGCGGCAAGGATCAGTCTTTCGAAGACTTTCCCGAGGCCCTGGACGCCGAGGACGACGACCTCCCGTTCTAGCGGCCGGGCCGTACATCAGCGCGGGCGGTCGCTCTCTCGGGGGCGGCTGCCCGCGCTGTCGTTCCCGCGCTTCGAGGAGGCCACGTGCAGAACTCCGCACGCAACCGGCCGGCAGGGCAGCAGGGCAGGGGCTCCGGCAGCGCCGTAAGCACTTACATGTCAATGGCTTAGGAACACAACCAGAAGCGTGACGTTGCTGGCGCCGCTTTTGCGACATCCGCCGCCGTCCTGTCCGCCAGACTCCGTCACTATTTCGTGGGCTTTTCCCCTTCGGGAGACCGTAATGCCGCGTCAGACCTTCCGGTTCGCAACGCTCCCCGCGTTCGGTTCCCTGGTGCTCGGCGTATTGCTGCTGGGCGCCGGACAGGCCACCGCGTTTGCCCAGGAGCCCAAGCCCGACACTTACACGGTTCGTCCCGGCGATACTCTCTGGGCGCTGGCCCAGCGTTTCATGGGCGACCCGTTCCTCTGGCCCGAGATCTACCGGCTCAACACCAGCGTGGTCGAAGACCCGCACTGGATCTACCCCGGTGAGGTGCTTCGGCTGGCCGGATCCGCCAATGTGGCGTCGGTGCCCACGGCAGACACGCCGATTCCAACTGACAGCACCACCGTGGCCGACACCGTCCAGGCGCCGGTCGTGGCGGCCGAGCCGGAAGCGGCTGACAGCGGGGAGCCGCTCTTTCCGCGGGCCGGTGCCAACCGGTTCGCCTCAACCCTGCGTGGGGCCGACCAGGCACCCTATCGTCCGTTGCGGCCAGGCGAGTTCTACGCCTCCGGGTTCCTGACCGAAGGTCGGTCACTGCCATTCGGCAAGCTGCTCGGCTATGCCATGCCTTCCCAGATCGGCAGCGGTCCGCTCAAGCCGTCGATTCTGCTGTATAGCGAAGTGGTGGTTCAGCCGCCGGCCGGCGCAACCTATCAGGTGGGAGATTCGCTGATCGCGCTGACCGACAACCTGTCGATTCCCGATCACGGGAAGATCGTGGCGCCCACCGGCCTGCTCCGGATCACCCGCCAGGTGGACGGCGGTTACATCGCGGTGGTCGAAGGCGTCTACGGCCGGATGATGACCGGCCAGGCGGTGCTTCCGGCGGAGCGGTTCACTCCGGCGGGAGCGGTTCGCCCGGTCGCCGTTGCCGACGGTATCCAGGCGCGCGTGCTCGGCGGCCAGGAGCCGCAGACGCTCAAGGGACCGATGGACGTGCTGTTCCTCGACAAGGGCCGGCAGGATGGCGTCGCGCCGGGAGACATCTTCGAAATCCGGCGAGTCGGCACCGTGCGGGGCGATGGTACTGTGGACGTTGCCGCTACCATGGCTACCGTACAGGTGGTCCGGGTGGGAGACCATAGCGCAACGGTGCGCATCCTGAGTGTGGATTCTCCCAACATCCCCGCGGGGACCTCGGCGCGGCAGGTGGCAAAGCTCCCGTCCTGAGCGCGCTGCAGCATGGCTAACGCAGTGATCGCGGCGGCTCCGTCGGGAGCCGCCGCGTCGCTTTTCGGTTCCGGTTCCTTCCAAGCGGGGCCCATCTATATTCTGAGTCGATCGCATGACCCATTCTTCGAGTACGGCGCCGGGAGCGCCAGGGAGAGTCTAACGATATGACGCGACGCGTTCTGGTAACGGGCGGCGCCGGGTTCATCGGCTCGCACATCGCTGAAGCGTATCTGAGCGATGGGTGGGAGGTGGTCGTGGTCGATGACCTCTCCCGCGGGCGCGAATCCAATGTGCCGGCGGGCGCTCGCCTGGTTCGGGCCGATGTGCGCTCGCCCGAAGCCCGTCATCTCGCCGCGACCGGCGGGTTCGATGTGCTCAACCACCAGGCCGCCCAGATCGACGTTCGCGTCTCGGTCACTCAGCCCATGCACGACGCCGAGATCAACCTGCTGGGGCTGATCAACATGCTGGAGGGCGCCGCTGCGGGCGGCGTCCGCCGCGTGGTGTTCGCCAGCAGCGGCGGTGTGGTCTACGGCGATCCCGAGCAGGTCCCCACGCCGGAAACGGCGCCGAAAGCGCCGATCTCGCCGTACGGCGCCAGCAAGCTCTCGGGCGAGCACTATCTCCGGGTGCTGGCGGGGCTCCGCGGCTTTGAATGGGTCGCCATGCGCTACGCCAATGTCTTCGGCCCGCGGCAGGATCCCAAGTCGGAGGCGGGGGTGGTTTCGATCTTCGTGTCGCAATTACTCGCCGGCAAGCCGCTGACGATTTTTGGCGACGGCGAGCAGACCCGCGATTACGTCTTCGTCAAGGACGTCGCCCGAGCCAACCTGCTGGCGGCCACGGCGGCGGTGACTTGTGACGCTCCCGATTCGGCGGCGTTCAACATCGCGACCTCGGTGCAGCGCAGCGTGCTCCAGCTGGCGGAAACCGTGGGCCAGGTGATCGGGCGGAAGCCGGAAATCCAGTTCGCCTCGGCTCGCGCCGGCGAGCTGCTCCGGAGCGCCCTGGATATCGGCAAGGCAAAGCGCCACCTTGGATGGGAGCCGAAGCATCAGTTCGCCGATGGATTGGAACAGCTGGTCGACTGGTTTCGGGCGGGGGCGCCATGATGCTTCAGGTCGGAGGTGCCGTCCCGACATCGGCCTGGGAGCTGGTTGCCACATCCAGCCCCGAAACGAAAGTTGTATTGGTGGTGATCGCCGCGTTTTCGCTGGGTTCCTGGTTCATCATTCTGATGAAGTGGTGGCAATTCCGCCGGCTCAACCGTCAGGCCGACCGCTTCTTCGCCCAGATGGAACGCTCCACCCGGCTCCAGGAAGCCTTTCGGTCGATCCAGAAGCAGCCGGCTTCGCCGTACACCAGGATTTTTCGCGAAGCAGTCGACTTCCTCCAGGAACTCCGGCCTACCGCTCTGCGCGAAGAGGGCGGGACCGCCCGGCAGTCGCTTTCGCCAACCCAGCTCGAAGCGCTCAAGATGGTACTCGGCAAGGAGGTCGCTGCCGAACGCGATCTGATGGGTCATTACATCCACTGGCTGGCAACGATCGGGTCGGTCGGTCCTCTGCTGGGTCTGCTCGGCACGGTGCTCGGCGTGATGGATGCGTTCATCGGGATCGCGGCGCACGGATCGGGCAACATCGGGGCGGTCGCACCGGGTGTGGCCGAAGCGCTGGTCACCACGGTAGCCGGATTGGCCGCTGCGATTCCGGCTGTCATCGCGTAC
>DASSTY010000325.1:0-5101 GCA_035707585.1 Gemmatimonadales bacterium | reverse complement strand
GCTCACCGTCGGCGACTACGTGGTGCACCTCGATCACGGTATCGGGGTGTATCGTGGGATCGAAACCATCACCGTGGGCGACGCCACGCTGGAAGTGGCGGTGGTGGGGTACGAAGGCGGCGACCGGCTCAATGTGCCGCTCTATCGGCTCGATCAGCTGGAGCGCTACAGATCGGCCGGAGAGGACGGCGACCGCCCGCCGCCGCGGCTTCATAAACTGGGCGGGAACAGCTGGCAGCGGGTGCGAGCCAAGACCCAGAATGCCATCAAGGCGATGGCCACCGAACTGCTCGATCTGTACGCCCGTCGCCAGATCGCCGTCGGCGAGGCCTTCCCGCCGGATACCCGCTGGCAGCGCGAGCTGGAATCGAGCTTCCTCTACGAAGACACCGCCGACCAGCGGCGCGCCACCGAAGACATCAAGCGCGACATGGAACAGCCGAGGCCGATGGATCGCCTCCTGGTGGGAGATGTCGGATACGGGAAAACCGAAGTCGCGGTGCGCGCAGCGTTCAAGGCGGTGCAGGGCGGCCGCCAGGCGGCGGTGCTGGTGCCCACCACGATTCTGGCGGAACAGCACGGCCGCACCTTTACCGAGCGGCTGGCCGATTTCCCGATCCGGGTGGAGGTGCTCTCCCGCTTCCGCACACCGAAAGAGCAGAAGGCGGTTCTCAAGGATCTTGCCGAGGGGAAGGTCGACATCGTCATCGGGACCCACCGGCTGCTCTCGCGCGACGTCGAGTTCAAGGATCTCGGCATCCTCATTGTCGACGAGGAGCATCGGTTTGGTGTCAAGCACAAGGAGCGGCTCAAGGCGCTCCGGCTCAGCGTCGACGTGCTGACGCTTACCGCCACGCCGATTCCCCGCACGCTGCACCTCTCGCTGGCCGGGCTTCGCGACCTCTCGCTGATCGAGACGCCTCCCCGCGACCGCTCGCCGATTCTCACCTTCGTGGAGCCGTGGGACGACGCGCTGCTGGAAGAAGCCTTTGCCAGGGAACTGGATCGCGCCGGGCAGGTGTTTTTCGTCCACAACCGGATCGAGACGATCGAGACGATTGCCGCGCGTGTCCAGGCGCTGGCACCCCGCGCCCGGGTCGGCATCGCTCACGGGCAGATGGCCGCCGAAGCGCTCGAAACGGTGATGCGGGACTTTGTGGCAGGGAACGTGGACATACTCGTCACCACCATGATCGTCGAATCGGGGCTCGACGTCCCCAACGCCAACACCATGGTGGTGCACGACGCCCAGCGGTTCGGGCTGGCCCAGTTGTATCAGCTTCGCGGGCGGGTGGGGCGGAGCCACCGGCGGGCCTACTGCTACCTCCTGGTACCCGATTCGATCGACCGCGATGCGGAGGACCGGCTCAAGGTGCTGGAACATCACAGCGAGCTCGGCGCCGGGTATCGGATCGCCCTAAAGGACCTCGAGCTCCGGGGAGCCGGCAACCTGCTCGGCTCGGAGCAGTCGGGGCATGCCCATGCGGTGGGTTTCGATCTTTATCTTCGGTGGCTGGAGGAGACCGTCAACGCGCTCCGGGGCCAGGGGAAGCCGGAGGAGGCGCAGCCACCCGACGTGGTGCTGGACCGGCCGGCCCATCTCCCCGAGACCTACGTTGCCGACGACGACGCCAAGCTGGATCTCTACCGGCGACTGGCGCGGGCGGTGTCGTCTGGCGACATTGATCAGCTTCGTGACGAAATGCGGGAGCGGTTCGGACCCCTTCCGCCGGAGGCGGCGACGCTGCTGGACATGGCGCGTCTCCGGGTCACGGGTGCGGCACTGGGGCTCCAGCACGTGCTGGTCCGGGGCGACGAGGCCCGGCTCACCTTCCGGGCCGGTACCGCCCCGCGGATGGCCGGGCTCACCGCCGCGCTGGATGATGTCCAACTGGCGGCCGAAGTGCGGCGCACGGTGCCGCTGTCGCTCCGGCTGTTGCGGCTGGGCGGCGAGCCGATGATTCCGGCGCTGGTGCGGGCGCTCCGCGCGGTGCTGGGCAGGTAACGTTAGTAGAGGATCCGTAGTCCACTCACAGGAGACGGCATGCGCCGACTGATGCTGGTAGCTGCAGTGGCCCTTCTCGCGGGCTGCAACAATTTCAAGGACCTGTTTTCGGCCCATGCCGACGTCGCCGCCGAGGCCGGCCCCGCCGAGCTGAGCGCCGAGCGGCTGTCCGACATCATGGCGGGTGCCAAGGGGCTTCGGCCTACCCGGGACGGCGCGGAGTTCGTATCGCGTCTGTGGGTAGACTATTCGCTCTTTGCCCAGGCGGTGGCTCGGGGCGACGTGCTCTCCGATTCCGCGACCATCGCCGAAGCGATGTGGCCCGAAATTACCAACACCCGGGCCAACCACTGGCACGATTCGCTGGTGGCCCGCCGCGGCACCGTTGGTCCCGAAGCGGCCGACAGCATCTATCGCGGCAACGATGTCCGGGTCTTCCAGCACATCCTTTATCGGGTGAATCAGACTGCTACTCCCGAGGAGCGTGCCGCGGTCGAGAAGGAAGCCCGCCAGACGCTCGCCAGGATCAATCGCGGCGCCGACTTCGGTGCGCTGGCCAGCAAAGTGTCACAGGATCCGGGCAGTGCTGCCGATTCGGGTTACCTGCCGCCGGCCCACAAGGGTGATTTCGTCGCGGCATTCGACAGCGCCGGGTGGAAACTGGCTCCGGGACAGGTCAGCGACCTGGTCACCACCCAGTACGGGTATCACATCATCAAGCGGCCGGTCGAATCGGCGGTGCGCGACCGCCTGCTGGATTGGGTCCAGGAGAGCGCCGCGGAAGAGCTCGACCGGGCGTACCTCGACAGTCTGTCCGCCACCCATCACGTCAAGGTGCGCGGCGAAGCGCCGGCCCTGATGAAGGCGGCGGTGGCCGATCCGGCCGCCCAGAGCAAGTCGAAGGACAAGCTGGTCGACTTCGACGGCGGTGCGCTTACCGTGTCCGATTTCCTCATGTGGACCCGGGCGCTCCCGCCTCAGGTGGTCGGCCAGATTTCGCAGGCGCAGGACAGCCAGCTGGTCCAGTTCGCAACCGCTCTTACCCAGAACGTTTTGCTGGTGCGCCAGGCCGATTCCGCCAAGATCGGGCTCACCCCCGAGGAGTGGGGCGGTATGCAGGAGATGTTCCGCGCCCAACTCGACACTCTGCGCCAGGAAATGGAACTCGGCTCCGACGCCAGCGATTCCACCGTGGCAGAGGCCGAGCGGCTCAAGGTGGCCCAGCTCAAGGTCAAGAAGTATTTCGACGATCTGATGAGCGGGAAGGCGCATCTGCGTCCGCTGCCGTCAACGTTGGGCTATGTCCTCCGTGAGCGCGGTCATTATGAGGTGCATCCCGCCGGTATTCAGCGCGCGGTGGAGATGGCCGCCGCCAAACAGGCCAAGGCCGATTCCGCCTCCGGGAAGCCGGGTACACCAGCCGTTCCCGGCCAGATGCGGCCGGCACCGGGACCGGCACCGCTGCCGCAGTCACCGGCGCCATCTTCCGGCGGCCAGGGAGTCAGTCAGAAGTGATCCGACGGCAGGTGCAGGTGCTCGCCGCGACGGTGCTGTTCGGTGCCGTCGCGGCGCTGCCACTCAGGGCCCAGGTGGATTCCGGCTTCGCTGTTCAGCAGCCGGCGGACAGCAGCCAGAACGCCGAGACAGCCGGGCTGGGCGGCCCCGGCCAGGTCCGCCCGGGCGATACCGTGGTGGTCGATCGCGTGGTCGCCGTGGTGGGTAATCATCCGATTCTCGGCTCCCAGATCGACGAAGAGATCTTCACCCGGCAGCAGGGCGGGTTGAAGCTCCCCACCGACTCCGCCGGCGTCGCCGCTCTGCGGCGCGATGTACTCAACAGTCTGATCGACGAAGAGATCATGGTGCAGCAGGCCAAGCGCGACACCACGATCAAGATCACCGATCAGGAAGTGGCCCAGGGAGTCGATCAGCAGGTTCGGAAGGTGCGCAGCAACTTCAATTCCGAGCTGACCTACCGCGACGAACTGCGCAAAGCCGGGTTCCAGACTCCGGAAGAGTACCGCCGCTGGCTCACCGATCAGCAGCGCAGGGCCGCTTATCAGAATCGGCTGATGGAAAAGCTCCAGCAGTCGGGCAAGCTCGAACCGGTTCCGCCTACCGAAAAGGAGATGCGGGATTTCTTCGAGGCGCAGAAGGGACAGCTCGGCACCCGGCCCGCCACGATTTCATTCCGGCAGATCGTCATTACACCGCAGCCCAGCATCAGCGCCAAGGCGGCGGCGCTTCGGCTGGCCGACAGCATCGCGACCGAGCTCCGCCAGGGAGCCGACTTTGCGACCGCCGCCAAGCGGTTTTCAGACGACTCCGTGTCCGCCGCGCAGGGGGGAGAGCTCGGCTGGTTTCGTCGCGGCCGGATGGTGCCGGCGTTCGAGCGGGTCGCCTTTGCGCTCAAGCCGGGGACCGTGTCCAACCCGGTCGAAACGATCTACGGGTTCCATATCATTCAGGTTGAGCGGGTGCAGCCGGCCGAAATCGAAGCCCGGCACATCCTGATCGCGCCCGAGATCACCGAGGCCGACCGCGACAGCGCGCAGGCGCTGGCCACCCGGTTGCGCCACGCGCTGGAGCAGGGCGCGTCGTTCGATTCGCTGCAGCACATCTACAATGCCAGCGATGTCCAGAGCAACGCCACCGACGTGCCGATCGATCAGCTTCCCAAACCATACGCCGACGCGATTGGTCAGGCCGATTCCAACACGGTGGTTGGCCCGTTCCCGCTGGAAAGCCCGGGCGATCGAGTCCAGTACGCTGTCGCCCAGGTGACTGAGCGGCGCGCTCCCGGTGATGTGCGCTTCGAAGATGTTCGTGACAAGATTCGCGAGCAGCTGAGCCAGCAGTTTGCCATCCGCCGCTACCTCGACAACCTGCGGCACAGCACCTACATCGACATTCGCCTCAAGTGAGCCCCCGGATCGCCGTCACCCTCGGCGATCCCCGGGGGATCGGCCCGGAGATCACCGCGGCCGCGCTGAGTGAGCCACTCGACGCGGAGGTGACGGTGATCGGCGCCGAAGATCAGATCGCCGAGGTTCCCGCCGCCCATCGGGTCGGGGTAGGGCAATGGAATGCCGGCAG
>DASSTY010000324.1:0-3045 GCA_035707585.1 Gemmatimonadales bacterium | reverse complement strand
GCTGATTCAGACCGACAAGTTCGGAACTTCGGTGGCGGGGGCGCTCAGGATCCATTCGGAAACACTCCGCACCAAGCGCCGTCAGCGGGCCGAAGAAGCCGCCGCCAAGACCACCATCAAACTGGTCTTTCCGCTGGTGCTCTGTGTCTTCCCCGCGATGTTCGTGGTGATTCTTGCCCCGATGCTGATTGCGCTGGCGCGCGAGCTCGCCAAGGCGGGAATGTGACCGCGGTGCGGGTGGAAAATCCCACCCGTGGTACCACGCTGGGGATTCATGTGGCCGTGGCCGAGTCCTGGTGGTCGCGGCTGCGGGGTCTGCTCAATCGGCCGCCGCTGATTCGGGGCGAGGGGCTGCTGCTCCGGCCCTGCAAGGCGATCCACATGCGTGGGATGCGCTACGGCATCGATGTGGCGTTCGTGGACAGGAACGATCGGGTGATCGCGCTTTACCACAACCTCATGCCGGGGCGGCGCACCAGATGGCATTGGCGAGCCGCCGCCGCGCTGGAGCTGCCGGCCGGCACGCTTCACTCCGCCGGCACCCGCGAAGGTGATGTGCTGACCTGGACCACGGTTCCGGGACGGAAACCATGACCACCACTCCCATCGCCAGCAACGACACCGAACAGGATTGGCGACCGGCTGCGCCATCGAAGCTGGCCGACACCGGGCTGCCATCCGAGTTTGTGCTGGAGCTGCTGCTCAAGACGCTCTATGTCCACGGCGCCCGGAGCGGGCAGTATCTCACCGATTTCATCCGGCTGCCATTTCCGTTTCTGGACGACCAGCTGCTGGACTTGCAGCAGCGCCGGCTGGTGGAGGTGCGGGGCACCCAGGGCAGCAACCGCGGCGCCTACGTCTTCGACCTCACGGCGGCCGGCCGGGACCGTGCCCGCGAGGCGCTGGCGGGGAGCCAGTACATCGGGCCGGCACCGGTGCCGCTGGCGCAGTATCGCGATGCGGTGCTGCGGCAGTCGATCAGCAACGTGCACGTCACCCAGGAATCGCTTCGCTCCGGCTTTGGGCATCTGGTGCTCGACCCCGAGCTGCTGACGACGCTGGGCCCGGCGGTGAACAGCGCCAAGTCGCTCTTTCTCTTTGGCGACTCGGGGAACGGCAAGACCGCCATCGCCGAAGCGATTTCTCATCTGCTGGGCGGGGCGATGTATGTGCCGTATGCCGTGGAGGTGGGCGGCGAAATCATGGTGCTGCACGATCCGGTATTTCACCGGACTGCCGCAGACGACACCGAGGCCGATGATGCCCTCGCCGATCTCTGGCTGGACGGCGGCAGCAGTTTTGACCGACGGTATGTTCGGATCGAGCGTCCGGTGGTGCTGGTGGGCGGCGAGCTGACGCTGGAGCAGCTCGATCTCCAGTACGACAGCTACACCAAACTTTATCAGGCGCCGTTCCAGGTAAAAGCCAACGGCGGAGTGCTGATCATCGACGACTTCGGCCGTCAGCGGGTGCCGCCGCGCGACCTGCTCAACCGGTGGATCGTGCCGCTGGAACGGCGGGTGGATTATCTCACCCTCCATACCGGCGGCAAGTTTCCGGTGCCGTTCGACTGCCTGGTAATCTTTGCCACCAATCTCGATCCGACTCATCTGGTGGAAGAGGCGTTTCTCCGGCGGATTCACTACAAGATTCACGTCGAAGATCCCTCGCGGGCGCAGTACGAGGCCATCTTCCGGGCCTGCTGCGAAGCGCGAAGCATTCCGTTCCGGGCCGAGGCGGTCGAGTTCGTTTATCAGCAGTTCTACCGTCGGCTCAGCATCATGCCGCGCGCCTGTCACCCGCGAGACATCACCGATCACGTGCTCGACATCGCCAAATTCCTGGCCAGGGAGCCCCAGCTTTCGACCGAACTGCTGGAGCGGGCCTGTCACTCCTATTTCCTGGACACCACCGCATGACCGCCGACGTTACCGGCAGCGAGCCAACGCTCAGCCGCCAGATGCTGGAGCTGGAGAAGGGTCTGTCGCTTCGGATCGAAACGTTGGAAAACGACAACCGCCGTCTGCGCCGCCTCATGACCAGCGGAATCATCGGCGTGGCGGTGCTGCTGGGCCTTACCGCGGCGCTGGTGGTAGTGACCGCCAGGCACGGACTCCCAGGCACCGTGGCCGATGTGATCGAAAGCCATCAGTTCGTCGTGCGCGATCACGATGGACAGGTGCGGGGCGCCTTTGGCCTGGCCGATGACGGCTCGCTGCGGCTGGGACTGCAGGATGGGGCGGGGAAGGCGGCGCTCCGGCTCAGTCTGCTCAAGAGCGGTGCGCCGGGAATCACCTTTACCGATTCGATGGGGCGGCCGCGGGTGGTGATGGGACTCCTGCCCGACCAGTCCACCAACCTGGTATTCGCCGACGCCAGTGGGCGGAGCCGGATGGTGCTGGGCCTGGCGCCCGACGGCTCGACCACATTGGCATTCGCCGATGCAATGGGCGCCACGCGGGCCGGTCTCGGCGTGGATGCGTCGGGGCGGGGCTCGTTCTCGATCTTCGATGCGGCGAGCCAGCGGACCTCGGCGACGGCGCCGGATACGGATGTCAGCTCGGCCGACGCAGATAGCACCGAAGCCGACTCGGCGGCTGCGCCCGCAACCGCCAGCAGTTCATCGCCCAAGTCAACCCGTCGCCGCTGAGGGGCGGCTCGCCGCCATGCCAAAGCGGGTCGACTTCCTTCTCAATACCCTCGCGCTGGCCTGCCTGCTCGTGGTTGCGGTGCTGTTCCTGAGCGGCGTGTCGGTAGATGCCACGATTGCATCGTTGATCACCGGCCGATGACCGTCGCGCAGGTCGGCTGGAACGGCCGACGCCCGATTGCCGGTGCGGTTCGTGAATTCGCTGTTCCGCTCGTGATCGTAGCAGCTTTCGGCGTCCTGGGTCTCGCCGCCGCCGAGCTCCGCTGACTCGATGCATCGAAGATCGAGAACGAGCCCCGGCCCGACGCATCCACGCCGAGACCGGCCCGCGTCGCGCCCATCGCATCGGCGAATGCCAGCGTGGTCGAGCCGTCCGGCGCCAGGCCCAGCACCAT
>DASSTY010000323.1:0-6145 GCA_035707585.1 Gemmatimonadales bacterium | reverse complement strand
GCGCCAGCACCACCGCGCTCCCGGCGTCGTCGGTGACGTGAATTCCACCGGAGAGATCTGGCGTATGACCGCAGCCCAACGCGGCCACAACGAGAAGGAGCCAACCCGCGACTGTGCTGGGACGCAAATCGAACCGCCCATCCCTGGGAGCGGGATGGGCGGTCGTCAGGCAGCGCACGCAGCGCCGCGAAGGCGTCCACGCCACCATCCCTCCCCCGAGGGCGTTAAGGTGGCACGAACGAAGAGGTCTCCTGGCTCCGGGCCTTCGCTCGCCTTCCCGACCGGCCGTGCCGGTCAGTGGCGGTTGAGCGAAGTGAAACTGCGCCCGTTACAGTGGCGGGGCCGCGCCGGACTTGCACCGGCTTCCGAGCATCCGCGTTCGTGGGACTTCAATTGGTCAGCGCGGCAATACTACCGCACGCCGCGCCGCGATGCAAGAGCGGCCTCCAGTTCGGCCTTGAGCCGGGCCCGCGCGGCCTGATATCCGGCCCACTCATCGGGCGACACCTCTTGCGCGCGGCCTGCGTACTGGGCATCGAGCCGCGCCACCGCTTCCAGCAGCGCGGCGACATCCGGCGTCGGCACGCCGGCGGACCGCGGGCGGCGCCTCCTCACTACGATCGCGGCCGCTGCAATCAGGCCCAGCCCCACCACGCCGACCAGCGTCACCAGCAGCAGCGTTGCGGTATGGCTCGGGCCCGGCAGTCGAACCCGCAGCGTGCCGCCAGCCGGCATGGCGCCGCTCCACCGCTGATAGACTCGACCGTCCACCACCTGCGAATCTGCCAGGGTAATTCCCGGGCTCGTCACCGACGCACCGGGATCCTCCAGCAGAACATTGAGCATCTGCACCGGGTGGTCGAATCGCAGTGTCAGCTGGTCGGCATCGGCCGGCAGGCCATAGCGAACCAGGATCTGGCGTTCCCCGGGACTGATCGGCGCCAGCACCACCATGCTGTCACCCCGGCGCACGATCGCATCGGGCGAGAAGTCACTCTGCCCCGGCTGAAATCCGATCAGGTTGGCGGGCAGCGGCGCGGCCCAGGTGGGAATCGAGGAGTCCCTGGCGACGCGGGTGTTGGGGCCGGGATTGACCGGAACCAGCAGATCGATCACCGAGCGCACGCCGTCGGGACCGGGGCGGCTGATCACCAGGTGACGGGCGGCGGTCTGGATCGGCTGTTTGCTGCTGGTGTCGGCGACCAGGACGACCATTGCGGTATCCGGCCGAGCCGGATTGGTGTGGACCGGAGGCGAGAAGTAAACGATTCCCTGATATCGTACGCTCAGGATGTAGACGGCAGTAGTGTCGGGAATGAACCGGAATCCGAAGCGGCCGCCTCGCCGCGTTTGCATCGAATCGATCGGTCCCTGCAGCTCGCGGCCAACCCGATGCAGTACGATCCGCACATCGGGCACCGGCACCGAATCGAAGCCCTGCACCCGGAGCACGCGCCCGGCCGCCTGCGCCATCGCGCCGGCGCCCGGCTGCTGCGCCGTGAGGGGCGAGCCGCCGAGCAGCAGCGCCAGTGCGATCGCGCCGGCGCGCCAGTGGTTACGGATTGAACTTGCCGAAATCCTGAGGATCGAGCTTCTCGAGATACTGCTTGAGGGTGTCGGCATCGAGGCTGGTAGTGCCGCCGTGGGTTTCCTCCGCCGATTCGATGCCGGTCTGATCGAGCAGTTCATCGCTGGTGAAAATCGGGGCCTGCATCCGCAGCGCCAGCGCGATGCTGTCGGACGGCCGGGCATCGACCTGGAAGACGTGATCCTCGCGCCGAATCTGCAGTTCCGCGAAGTAGGTGTTCTCCTTGACGGCGCTGATGACCACCCGGCGCAAATCGCCGCCCAGCCCCAGCAGTACCTGCTTCAGCAGGTCGTGCGTCAGCGGGCGCTGCGCCTTCATGCCCTGCATTTCCATGGCGATCGCGCTGGCTTCGGCGGGGCCGATCCAGATCGGGAGCACTCGCGTGCCCCCTTTCTCGCGCAGAATCACCACCGGCGTATTGGTGGTGCGGTCGAGGCCCAGATGGGCCACGGTTACTTCGATCATGCCATACCTGCCATTCTGGGCCGCCCCGGCGAGTTACCCCGCAGCGGAGAGCAGATCCTTGACCCGGTCGGTCCGCTCCCAGGTGAAGAACTCAATCTTCCTGGGCGAATCCCCGTAGCGACCGGTCACCGGCTTGCGGCCAAAGTGGCCGTAGGTGGCGGTCGGCTGGTAAATGGGCCGGCGCAGCTTGAGCGCGTCGATGATGCCCTTCGGTGTCAGGTCGAACACCTCTCCTACGATCCGTTCCAGGCGCCCGTCGGGAAGTTCACCGGTTCCGAATGTGTCGACCATGATGGAGACCGGGTGCGCCACCCCTATGGCGTAGGCTAACTGTACCTCACACCGGCGCGCCAGCTTGGCTTCGACGATGTTGCGGGCCACCCAGCGCGCCGCGTACGCCGCCGACCGGTCCACCTTTGAAGGATCCTTCCCGCTGAAGGCGCCGCCGCCGTGCCGAGCCATGCCGCCGTAGGTATCTACGATGATCTTGCGGCCGGTCAGCCCGGCATCGCCCTGGGGGCCGCCGATCACGAAGCGGCCGGTGGGATTGATCAGAAACCTGGTGCGGGCATAGTCGACGTTGGCGCGCTCGAGCACCGGGCGGATCACTTCCTCGATGATCGTCTGCCGGAGCGTTGCCTGGCTCAGCATCCGGTTACCCACCCGCTCGGCGTGCTGAGTCGAGACCACCACTGTCCGCACCGCCACCGGGCGATCTCCCTCGTATTCCACCGAGACCTGGCTCTTCCCGTCGGGGCGAAGCCATTCGACCGGGGTGTACCCATCGGTGCCCTTCCGAACCTCCGCCAGCCGCTCGGTGATCCGGTGAGCCAGCATGATCGGCAGCGGCATCCGCTCACGGGTTTCGCGGGTGGCGTAGCCGAACATCATCCCCTGATCGCCGGCGCCCTGCTCCGCCGCGTCTTCCCGATCAACGCCCATCGCGATGTCGGACGATTGCCGCCCGATCGAGGTCAGGACAGCGCAGGTGCGGCCGTCGAAGCCATACGCGGCGTCGGTATACCCGATTCCGGCTACGGTTTCCCGCACGAGATCGGGAATATGGACGTAGGTGTTGGTTGAAATCTCACCGGCCACCACTGCCATGCCGGTGGTAACCATCGTCTCGCAAGCCACCCGCGCGTTGGCATCGCGCGCTATGATCGCATCGAGAACCGCGTCGGAGATCTGGTCCGCCACCTTGTCAGGATGTCCTTCGGTGACCGACTCGGACGTGAACACGTGCCGCAGGGGTTTGGCCATGAGCAGGGGGATTCGCCTTGAAAGGTTGAAATCAGGCCGGCATGCCGGAGGCGCCGGGGGGCAAGCTAGCCATCCGCCCGCGGTCGGGCAACGCCAGCCGGGGATCGAGCAACCGCAAATCGAGGTGCGCGCCAACGGTGGTCCGGAGCAGCTCGGCAACTTCGGCGGCGGTGCGCGCCTCCAGCGCGGCATTGGCCGCGGCCTGCGCCGACGCGTGCGGAACACTCCGCACCACCCAACGTACCAGCGGCAGTGCCGGCGGAGCTACGCTCAGTCGAGTGTAGCCCAGCCCCAGCAGGAGCACGACGTCGAGCGGCTGCGAAGCCATCTCGCCACAGACGCTCACCGGCAGACCGGCCTCCAGGCCGACCTTCAGCACCTGGCGAAGCTGCCGTACCACCGCCGGATCGTGCGGAGTGAACCGCTCGGCCAGGCGAGCGTTGCCGCGATCGACCGCGATGCTGTATTGCGTGAGATCGTTGGTGCCCAGGCTGAAGAAGTCGCTCACCTCTGCCAGCTTGTCGGCCATGACCACCGCCGCCGGAGTCTCGATCATGACGCCGACCGGAACGGAAGCCGCGGCGCGGATCCCGGCCGCCTGCAGTCCGGCCGCTTCCTCGGCGAGCAATTCCCGCACCCGCACCACTTCTTCCACGCCGGTGATCAGCGGGAGCATCAGCCAGATCTGCCGGTCGGCGGCTGCACGGAGCACTGCCCGAAGCTGTGGCCGGAAAATCTCGGGGTGATCGAGGCACACTCGAATCGAGCGCCAGCCCAGGAAGGGGTTGGCCTCCTGCGGCACCCGGAACACCGCCGGGAACTTGTCGCCACCAATATCGTACGAGCGGATCACCACCGGCGAATCGGGAAAGGCCAGTGACACGCGGCGGAAGTACGCCGCCTGCTCGTCTTCACTCGGCATCACCGCGCGGCCGGTCAGCAGAAATTCAGTCCGGAGCAGCCCGACGCCGCGGGCGCCGTGCAGCACCGCCGGACGGATCTCGTCGGGGAGATCCACATTCCCCATCAGGGTTACTTCCACTCCGTCGGGCGTAACGGCGGGCTGGTCGAGCACCGACTCGAGCTGAAGCTCCAGCCGGTGCCGGCGGCTTACCTGCGTCTTGGCTTCTTCCAGTTCGATCCGGGTCGGCTCGATCAGCACCGTGCCGGCCTGGCCGTCCAGGAGCAGCATGGCGCCCTTGGGAATCTCCGCCACCGCGCCCGCCGCGCCCATCACCGCCGGAATCCCCAGTGAATGCGCCAGAATCGCAGCGTGCGACGTGCGGGTCCCCTCTTCGCTGACGACGCCGACGATGTGATCGCGATCGAGCTGGACGGTAAGCCCGGGCGAGAGCTCGCGCGCCACGACCACCACCTGTTCGTCGGCGGGAATCGCCCAGAGTTCTTCTTCGCCGCGGCCCAGCAGCAGCATCAGTGTGCGCATCTGGATCGCGTGGAGATCGGCTACTCGCTCCCGGAGCTGAGCACTGCCCGAACCGGACCAGATGGCCCGCAGCTCCAGGGCCTTGAACTCGTACGCGGTCTCGGCGCTGAGGAGATTCTTCCGGATGAGATGTTCCACCGACGCGAGGAATTCGGCATCCTGCGCCATCATCGCCTGCGCATCGAAGATCCGCGACTCCTCGGGACCGGCCCGTTCGAGCACACTCTGCTGCAGCGCCGCCAATTGAGCGACCACCTCCGCGACTGCTTCGTGCAGACGGCGGACTTCGGTTTCGACCTGGTCGGGGGTAATGCCGCGATCCGGTACATCGGGCAGATCCATCCGGATCACCAGCGCCGGCGCCCAGGCTACTCCGGGCGAAACCCCGATTCCACGAAGGAGACGACCCATCTCAGCTCTCGCCGAATCCGTCGGCGACCAGTTGCGCCATGGCGTTCACCGCGTCCTCAGCATCGGGTCCGACCGCCCGCACCTTGATTCGGCTGCCCTGCTCCGCAGCCAGCATCATCACTCCCATGATGCTCTTGGCGTTGACCGCCAGCCCGTCGAGGTTGCTCAGTTCGATGTCGGCGGCAAAGCCGCTGGCCAGCCGCACCAGTTGCGCTGCCGGCCGGGCGTGAAGGCCGAGCGAGTTGACGATGGTCACTTCGCGTTCGGTCATGCGACCACCCAGCGCAGCAGGATGGTGAGTCCGACGGCGGCGAGAGTAAACCGCACGGAAGTGACCGCCGGCTGCAGCCAGCGAACCGCGACGACGATCGCCACCGCGAGTGCGATCACCGCAGCCGCCGCGTGCTGGGAAAAATCCCGGAGATACCAGCCGGCCGCGAGCGGTACCGCAAGACCGACTGCGAAGCCCGCAACCGGGCCGACCCGCCGCACGCCGTTGGGCAGCCATGATGCGTTGATCGCCTGCCCCACGCGAAGCCCGGACGCGAGGCCGGTTCGCAGAGCCCACGCCCCGGTCCACAGCCGCACCGCGCCGTAGGCGATCAGCAGCCCGACCACCGCCCAGAAGCCGGCACCGAGCACCACGCCAATCAGTGCGGCGGCAACCAGCATCGGCAGCAGCCCGGCCCAGAAGAACTGATCGCCCAGCGCACCGAGCGGACTGCAGAGCGCCGTCCGGAGCCGAGCCACCTGCGCGCCCGGTGCGGCATCGTATTCGGCACGTACGGTGGCGCCCAGTGCCAGCCCCGCCAGCATCGGGTTGCAATTGAAGAATTCCGCCGAGCGCACCACCGCTTCGGTGTGGCGGACCGGATCCGATTCGGTCAGATCGGCCAGCAGCGGTTCGGCGGCGTACCCCATGCCGGTGCCGAGCATCCGCTCATAGTTCCAGGCACCCTGGACTGCCAGGAGCC
>DASSTY010000322.1:0-3836 GCA_035707585.1 Gemmatimonadales bacterium | reverse complement strand
GGAGCGGCCGGAGCCGGCGGCGGCGGCGCAGCGACCGGACGCTGGCGCAGCCAGTCCTGGTAACCGCCCACGTACTCGCCGACCCGGCCGTTTCCCTCCATTACCAGCGTGCTGGTGACCACGTTATCGAGAAACATCCGGTCGTGACTCACCAGCAGCAGCGTGCCGGTAAACTCCACCAGCAGCGCCTCCAGCAGATCCAGCGTTTCGATGTCGAGGTCGTTGGTCGGCTCATCCATCACCAGGAGATTGAACGACCTGGTAAAGAGCCGAGCCAGCAGGAGACGGTTGCGTTCGCCGCCGGAGAGTGCCCGCACCGGCATCCGGGCGCGCTCGGGTCCAAAGAGAAAGTCCTGGAGATACGACAACACGTGCCGGTGCTGGCCGCCGATCACTACGCTGTCACTTCCGTCGGCCACACTCGCCTCCACGGTGCGGTCGGGATCGAGCTGGGCGCGAAGCTGGTCGAAGTAGGCGATGGTGAGTCCGCTGCCGTGACGAATCGATCCGTGGTCGGGCGGCAGCTCTCCCAAAAGCAGACGGAGCAGCGTCGTCTTCCCTGAACCGTTGGGGCCGATCACGCCGATCTTGTCGCCCCGCATGATCGTGGTGCTGAAGCCGCGAACGATCGGGCGGTCGGGCGCGTCGGGATAGGCGTAGTCCAGCTCGCGCGCTTCGATGACGAGCCGGCCCGAGCGCTCAGCGTCCTGCACCTGAAGCCGCGCGGTGCCTTCGCGTTCCCGGCGAGCTCGGCGCTCGCGGCGCATCGCTTCGAGCGCCCGCACCCGCCCTTCGTTCCGGGTGCGCCGCGCCTGAATCCCCTGACGGATCCAGCTTTCTTCCTGCGCCAGCTTCCGATCGAACTCGGCCCACTGTTTCGCCTCCGCCTCGAGCATCGCATCGCGCCGGGCAACGAAGGTGTCCCAATCGCAGGCCCAATCGGCCAGGTGGCCGCGATCCAGCTCCACAATTCGCGTAGCCAGCCGCTGAAGAAAGCGGCGATCGTGGGTCACGAACACCAGCGTGAGTCCACTGGTCCGGAGAAACTCCTCCAGCCATTCGATGGCGTCGAGATCGAGATGATTGGTCGGCTCGTCCAGCAGCAGAACATCGGGCTCGCTCACCAGAGCGCGGGCCAGCAGGACCTGGCGCTTGCGGCCGCCGGAAAGGTCGGCGAACTCGCTGTCGGGATCGAGATGAAGCTGTGAGAGGACGGTTTCGACGCGGGCGTGCAGGGTCCAGCCGTTCACGGCATCAAGTTCACGATGCAGCCGATCGAGCTGGCTCATCAGCGCGTCGCCACCCTCGCGCGCCAGCCGCGCCGCGGTATCGTGATAGCGGGCCAGCAGCCGGCCCGGCTCGCCCAGTCCCTCCGCTACCAGATCGAACGCGGCGCCGCTCAGTTCCGCCGGAATTTCCTGCGGGAGCCGAGCGATCACCGCGCCCTGCTGCCGCACCACGTCGCCGCTGTCGGGCGGCTGCACGCCTTCGAGCACCCGCAGCAGCGTCGATTTCCCGGCGCCGTTCCGGCCAACCAGCGCGACGCGATCCCCCGGCTGGATCAGCAGGGTGACGTGATCGAGCAGCAGCGGGCCGCCTAACGCGAGCGTTACATCGTGCAGACCAACCAGCGCCATCGATCAGCCGAGGTGAAGCCGGAGCAGAATGCGCGGAAGGAAGAGAATCAGTCCCACGACCGTGGCACCAAGTGCGCTGACCAGCACCGCGCCGGCAGCAATGTCCTTGGCGCGTTCCACCAGCGGGTGGAATTCCGGCGACGCCACATTGCAGAGCGTTTCCAGTGCGGTGTTGAGCGCCTCCGCACTCCAGACCGCCACGATCGAGATGATCAGCACACACCATTCGAGCGGCGCGAGTCCGAGCACATAGCCCAGCAGGATCGCGACGGTCGTTGCGGCGGCGTGGATCCAGGCGTTGTGCTCGGTGGCGAGCATCGCACGAATGCCCCGAACGGCGAACCCCATGCTGCGGGCGCGCCCGGAAACGGTAAAGCGGGAATGTGGCTGCATGGCGGAACCGCTCACAGACGGTTGGCGGGAGGCTGCCAGTGCTCCGGGCCGGAAGGTGAAGGCGCTGGGGGCATGCTGGCCAGGCGGTCGCAGAAGAGTTCCGCGGCCCGGGCAGCGGCGATATGGAGTCGATCTTCCTCCAGTCCGGTCTTGCCAACGCCACCGCGCCAGAGCGCCGCTTCGGTGGCGCAATAGACCAGATGCTCGGCGAGTTCTTCGATGGGAAGGGTGGCCAGGAGACCACGATCCAGGGTGCAGGTGCCGGTGATCCGTCCGTAGTGACCATGCAGCCGCCGGCTCCCGGTGATGAACACTCCCGAGAGCGAGCGGCTGAACCGCTTGAGCCGCGACGGCTGGACCCGCTGGATCAGCGCGAGCGCCTCTTCCAGCCGGCCGTGCAGCCGCTCCCAGTCGTTGCCGGCACCCAGCACCGGCACTCCGTACACCCGGGGCAGGCCGCGCGTCGCCAGACCGGAAATCGGGCGGAGAGCGGAATGCAGTGCGCGAGCGGCGCCCAGCGTGAAACGACGGCGGAGAGTCGGAGCCACGGAACTCCCGGTCATGAGGTCAACGGCAGGACTTCCTTATACCATACCATGCGACGGGCCGGGGCGCGAGAGCCGGTCGCCCAGCCGGAGCAGCACCCTGCGGTCGAGCCGGTGCCCGCCATTGAAGCTCAGCACCTGAGTTGCCAGCCCCGCCACACGCGCCTCTTCGGCCTGATGCTCCGCCTGGCTCACCGATACCAGGCGATCGTCGCCACCAATCACCCAGGTGATCCCGTCTGGCAGTCGCGAGGCCAGCAGCGACAACTCGACGTCGGGAGGCAGGAGTCCGCCCCAGAGAATCAGATGATCGGGAGCCGTGGCGCCGGCCACCGCCCAGCGTGCCGCGGTTGCTGCGCCCTGCGAAAATCCCAGCGCCACCCGGTACAGCGGCGATCGGCCGCCGGCGAGCCGGCCTTCCAGGAGATCGAGATAGGCGATGTAGTCGGCGATCTCGTTGAGTCTGTCTTCCCGGGTCATCCAGCTTGCGCCCACTCGGGAGCTCCGGTGGCTTTCGGTGGTCGCCGGTGTTTCGTAGAAGCGGGAGAGCGCTTCGGGTGCGGCGATCAGCCGGCCCGGCTTGACGACCGCCTTGAACGGCTGGATGAAATCCCGGGCGAGCTGGCCATAACCATGCATCACCAGCCAGAGTTCGGACGGCTCCGCATCGAGATCGCCGGCTTCGATGTAGCGGGCGGTGCGCGACACGACCAGGCTGCGCTCGGTACCGATCGCGGAGATGGTGGGAGACATGGTCACCTCAATCGGGCGAGTGGACTACCGGTTCCGAAGCGCCGCGGCGGTTCCGCCGATGACCGCGCCGAGCAGGAGCGGACCGATGCCGAGCAGCGCGAGCACCAGTCCGCCGACACCGGCCAGGAACCCCCAGAGCCACAGCTGGGTGAGGTACCCGATTCCGCCACCCACCATGACGGCGATGAAGATGGCCGGCAGGAACACCGCGGCAATGGCGCGGCCGATCGAGCCCGCCTTGTACCCACCCACCAGCCCGGCGATGAGCGGACCGGCGACGGGGAGCCAGAAGAGAAGCAGAGTGAGCCCGCCCATCCAGTTCATGCCCGAAACCAGACTGCCCCGGCGCCCCACGGTGTTCATTGCCGGAGAAGTTCCAGAAAGGCCGACCGCTCTCCCAGAGCGGCCTGGGCGGCGGCCCGTCCTGCCAGCGCGCCGACGACGTTCCCGGTGCCGCTGTACCCGCCGGCCGCCCAGATGCCGGGGCGCACCTCCGCCACGATCGGGA
>DASSTY010000321.1:0-2112 GCA_035707585.1 Gemmatimonadales bacterium | reverse complement strand
CAGCCGTTCCGCGCCGCCCCGCCGGTGCAGGGCGCGAATCCGGGCCAGCAATTCCTCGAACCGGAACGGTTTGGCGAGGTAATCGTCGGCGCCGGCATCGAGTCCCCGCACGACATCTTCGGTGGCATCGCGCGAGGTAAGCATCAGGATCGGGGTGCTGCGACCCTCCCGCCGGAGCTCCGCGGCCACCTGGAAGCCGTTCTTCCGCGGAAGCACCACATCCAGCAGGATCACGTCGTACTCGTAAACGTGCGCCAGCATGGTCGCCTCGTCGCCGTCGCGGGCGATGTCGACCACGTGGCCCTCTTCCTTGAGCCCCTGCTCGATGAACCCGGCGACCTTCCGGTCGTCCTCCACCACCAGGATTTTCATGAGCCACAATCTAGCGATCGGGTGTGAATCGAGCCGCAACCGAGTCTGAGGAGATCTTCATGCAACGGCCTCGACCGGCAGCTCCAGGAAAAACGCCCCGCCATGGCCCGGCCGGGCTTCGGCGGTGAGCTCGCCGCCGAGCAGCCGGGCCAGCCGCCGCGAGAGAGGGAGCCCCAGGCCGATCCCGCGACTCTCCTCGCCCGCCTTCGTTACATAGATGTCGAACACCTTTTCGACGTCTTCCGGCCCGATGCCGGGCCCTTCATCGGTTACCGCAAAGACGACCCGATCGCCCCGGCGGTGCAGATCGAGCGTTACCGTGGTGTTGTCCGGCGTATGGCGAATCGCGTTGGTCAGAAGATTGACCAGGATCTGCTCGACTCGGCTGGCGTCGGTACTGCACGCAGGGAGGTCCGCTTCCAGTTCCACCGTGAGTGCCACGCCGCGCGCCTCTGCCGCCGGGGTGACTCGGCCCAGCGCACGCCGCGCCACACTGCCGGGCTCCACCGGCCTAATCTGCAGCCGCAAGCGGTCTTCGTCGAGCCGGCTCAGATCGAGCAGGTCGTTGATCAACCCGATCGCCTGTTCGGCGGAGTCGAGCACCTCGTAGGCGGCGCGGGGAATGGTGGCCGGGTCCTTTTTCCGTACCAGCATCTCCGCCCACCCGAATACCGCCGCCAGGGAATTGCGGAGTTCGTGGTTCACCATCGCGAAGAACCGCTCGCGCGAGCGCTGCAGCTGCTGCACTTCCTCGATCAGCCGGGCGCTTTCCTCGTGCAGCCGCGCATTCTCCACCGCCGCGGCGGTCTGCGTCGCCAGCAGCCGGGCCACGTATTCATCGACGTCGGTAAACTCGGGCCCGCCGATCTTGTCGCAGAAGTAGAGATTGCCGAGCACCCCGCGCCGGCCGATCACCGGCACGCCCAGGAACGACGTCATCGGCGGGTGATTCGGGGGAAAACCGTAGGAGGCGGGATGCCGGGTGAGGTCGGGCAGGCGGATCGGGCGCGGGTCCCGGATCACCAGTCCAAGAATTCCATGGCCCTTGGGCAACTCACCAATCCCGGCACGTTCTTCCGGGGTGAGGCCCGATGTCGTGAAGCTCTCCAGCGTCTTGCCGTCGGGGGCGAGCATCCCCGCCGCTGCATAGCGGGCTCCCACTACCTGACAGCCAATGTCCACTACCCGCTGCAGCACACCTCCGAGCGAGAGTTCGGAGCTGAGCAGCGTGCCGGCAGCGAGGAGCTGCTCGAGGCGCGCTTGCGGAGTTGCCGGATGCGGCGCTGAAGACGGCATGACTGGATCTTATCAGGCCTCGTGCGCGGGCGCATCCAGCAGCGTGCGGATCACACGGACGATGGTGCCGAGCAGAAACGGCTTTTCGACGAACACGGTGCGCGGCGGCAGCGGATGCCGCGCCAGCACCGCCTCTTCGTCGTAGCCCGACACCATCAGCGCCGGGAGATCTGGCCGATGCTTCCGCAGTTCGGCCAGCAGCTGCCGCCCGCCCATTTCCGGCATCATGATGTCGGTGAGCAGCAGATCGATTTTGCCCTGTTCCCGATGGTAGAGTTGCTGCGCCTCCCGCCCGTTGGCCGCTTCCAGGATCGTATAACCCTGCCGGGTCAGCAGACGGCGGAGCGAGGTGCGAACCGCGAGCTCGTCTTCCACCAGGAGGATGCGTTCACTGCCACGCGGAAGCGGCTCCGCCGTCAGTTGTGGCGGCGGCGCCGGCTGGCT